>NZ_JANJFL010000032.1:35652-67860 GCF_024584215.1 Pseudomonas sp. LJDD11 | reverse complement strand
CTCGTTCATTCCGCGTTGGAAGTGGTGCGCATTATAAGGACATCTGAAACCCCGTCAACCGTTAATTTCAATAATTCTGAAATAAACGCTCAGCCGCTTCAAAACTGATCTTTCTTCTATATAGAAGAGAAGAGATTAAATAACCCTCGCCTGACGCAACCCTGCAATCTGCTCCTCGCTCATGCCCAGCAAAGCCTGCAGCACCCCCTGCGTATGCTCACCCAACAAAGGCGGCGCATGACGATAGGTAACCGGCGTCTCAGACAAGCGAATCGGGCTGGCCACCAGCGGCACCTGCCCACCCAGCGCATGCGGCAAGCTGATAGCCAGTTCCCGCGCCAGCACCTGCGGATCGGCAAACACTTGGGCCAGGTCGTTGATTGGCCCGCACGGTACGCCAACCGCCTCCAGCTCGGCCACCCACTGCGCGGTGGTCTTGAACACCGTTGCCTGGCGGATCAGCATCACCAGTTCAGCCCGGTTGGTCACCCGCAGCTTATTGGTCTGGAAGCGCGGATCGTCGGCCCACTGCGGCTGCCCCGCCACTTCAGCAAACTTTCTGAACTGGCTGTCATTGCCAACGGTAAGAATGAAATCCCCATCGGCAGTCGGGAAATCCTGATATGGCACGATATTGGGATGTGCATTACCCAACCGACGCGGCGCCGTTCCGGTGGTCAGGTAGTTCATCGCCTGGTTCGCCAGGCAAGCGACCTGCACGTCGAGCAATGCCATATCGATGTATTGCCCCACCCCGGTCTGGTCACGATGCGCCAGCGCGGCAAGCATTGCAGTGCTGGCGTACAACCCGGTCAGGATATCCGTCAGCGCCACACCCACCTTGACCGGTCCGGCACCGTCCTCAGCATCAGTACGCCCGGTCAGGCTCATCAGCCCACCCAACCCCTGGATCATGAAGTCATACCCGGCACGCTTGGCATAAGGCCCGGTTTGCCCGAAGCCGGTAATGGAGCAATAGATGAGCCGTGGGTTGCTCAGCTTCAGTGACTCATAATCGAGCCCGTAGGCCGCCAGGCCGCCGACCTTGAAATTCTCGATCAGGATATCGGAGCGTTGCGCCAATTCACGCACCAGTGCCTGCCCTTCAGGGCGCGTGAAGTCGATGGTCACCGACTGCTTGTTGCGATTGGCCGCCAGATAGTAAGCAGCCTCTGCGGTATTCTCGCCGGCGGCATCTTTCAGGAACGGCGGCCCCCAGGCACGGGTGTCGTCACCACTGCCCGGACGCTCGACCTTTATGACCTCAGCGCCCAGGTCAGCCAGGATCTGCCCGGACCAGGGCCCGGCCAGCACCCGCGACAGATCAAGCACTCGAACATGCGACAGCGCGCCCATGACCTGCCCCCCATCTCTATTAATAGAAGGCCTGGATGCCGGTCTGTGCGCGCCCAAGAATCAGGGCGTGTACATCGTGCGTCCCCTCATAGGTATTGACCACCTCAAGGTTGACCAGATGGCGCGCCACACCGAACTCGTCGCTGATGCCATTGCCACCCAGCATGTCCCGCGCCAGACGCGCAATATCCAGCGCCTTGCCGCAGGAGTTGCGCTTCATGATCGAGGTGATTTCTACCGCTGCCGTCCCTTCATCCTTCATCCGCCCAAGCCGCAGGCAGCCTTGCAACGCCAGGGTAATCTCGGTCTGCATGTCGGCCAGCTTTTTCTGGATCAACTGGTTGGCTGCCAGCGGGCGGCCGAACTGCTGGCGGTCCAGGGTGTATTGCCGCGAGGTATGCCAGCAGTATTCCGCAGCCCCCAGTGCGCCCCAGGCGATCCCGTAGCGCGCTGAGTTGAGGCAGGTAAACGGACCTTTCAGACCGCGCACGTCAGGGAAGATGTTCTCTTCGGGCACAAACACGTTATCCATTACGATCTCACCGGTGATCGATGCCCGCAGCCCGACCTTGCCGTGAATGGCCGGCGCGCTCAGCCCCGCCCAGCCCTTCTCCAGGATGAAGCCGCGAATATCGCCGGCATCATCCTTGGCCCAAACCACAAACACATCGGCAATCGGACTGTTGGTGATCCACATCTTCGCCCCGCTCAGGCTATAGCCACCCTTCACCTTGCGTGCCCGGCTGATCATGGCGCCCGGATCGGAGCCATGATTGGGCTCGGTCAGGCCAAAGCAGCCAATCCACTCGCCAGTGGCGAGTTTGGGCAGGTACTTCTGCTTCTGCGCCTCGGAACCAAACTCGTTGATCGGCACCATCACCAGCGACGACTGCACGCTCATCATCGAGCGGTAGCCGGAGTCGATACGTTCCACCTCGCGGGCAATCAGCCCGTAGCACACATAATTGAGTCCACTGCCGCCATACGCTTCAGGGATCGTCGCACCCAGCAGCCCCACCTCGCCCATTTCACGGAAAATCGCAGGATCGGTGCGCTCGTGACGGAAAGCCTCCAGCACCCGGGGCGCCAGTTTGTCCTGGGCAAATTGTTCAGCGCTGTCACGAACCATGCGCTCTTCTTCAGTCAGTTGCTGATCCAGCAACAGCGGATCAATCCAGTTGAAGCTTGCCTTGCCGCCCATGGTCCACGCCTCACAGAAATGCCATTGGTAATGCATCAAGCCTAGCCGCGCACCGCCCAAGGGACAAACGACGTTTATGCACGGTGTTGTGCTAATTTCTCACTCCGAAACCATCAGAACCTTGGTATTTCGTAGCCACAGGTGAGGACTCCGTACATGCGACGCAAGATCCCCAGCACTTCCGCTCTGGTCAGCTTCGAATCGGCCGCTCGCCACGAAAGCTTCACCAAAGCCGCTCAGGAGCTGTCGCTCACCCAAAGTGCGATCTGCCGACAGATCGCCAGCCTTGAAGACTTTCTCGGGGTCGAGCTGTTCAAGCGCTCAAGACGTGGGGTAAAGCTTACCGATGCCGGCCTGTCCTATAGTCGCCGGGTCGCCCTGCAACTCGATGCCGTAGAGCGCGATACGCTATCGATCATGGGCCAGCAGGGCAGCAGCGTCATCGAACTGGCCGTTGTGCCGACCTTCGGCACCCAATGGCTGTTGCCACGCCTGAAAGACTTTCAGATGCGCCACCCAGAGGTCACCCTGAACCTGACCAACCGCACCCGCCCCTTCCTGTTCGCCGACACCGACTTCGATGCCGCCATCTACTTTGGCGATGCCGACTGGCCGGGCACCCGGGCGTATCGCCTGATGAGTGAAAACCCCATGCCGGTCTGCGCACCGGCGCTCCTGAATGGCCAAGATCGGCTGGAAGCCGAACAAATCGCCCTGCAACCCCTGCTCCAGCAGACCACCCGCCCCTACGCCTGGCGCCAGTGGTTCAATGACTGTCAGGTCCAAGTACCCCGCGACATGACCGGCCCACGCTACGAGCTGTTTTCGATGCTGGCCCAGGCCGCCATCCACGAAATGGGCGTAGCCCTGATCCCGCCGTTTCTGATTCAGCGCGAATTGGAAGAGGGACGCCTGGTCATTGCCAATTCTCATGCATTGACTAGCCTGAAGGCCTATCACTTGATGATTCCCGAACGAAAAACCGCAACTGTATCGCTGCAAACGTTTGGCAACTGGCTGGTGGAGCAGGCACAGCGCTTCAAATTGCCGCATGACAAGGCCTGAGGCGACTCATAAATAGGTAGTTACGACTTACATTGCGCTACAGATGTAAGCTTTTGTCGCGATTGTGGAACTGTTCAACAATCCTTTCAAAAATCTGTTGAAGCTTCTATTTACGTGGCTTTGAGCGACTTTCTTGAGTCAATCCACGACCGCAGCAAAGATATATTCTTACCCACATAAAATCAGTGGAATTCTCTATAAGCCTTATAAATAAAGGCCCTCACTAAAATATTGCGACAATAGGTCACAGGATGACTTGTAGTTGTTTTCCAGTCTTATTACAGAATCTATTGAAGGCCGCCCACGCTCGCCTGCACAATGCGTCGCGCCTGGCCTGCAGGGCATAGGACATGCTGGTTGAACACCGCCAAGGCACTGCCGCAGCACAACGGCCAACTCATCAAGACAAGAAAGATCATGCAGGAGACTTGACGTGCACATTGGTGTTCCTCTCGAAACCCACGCGGGCGAAACACGGGTAGCCGCCACCCCGGAAACCATCAAAAAACTGGTCAGCCAGGGTCACACGATTACCGTGCAAAGCGGCGCGGGCATCCATGCCGGGGTCCCGGACAGCGCCTTTGTTGCCGCTGGCGCCACGCTTGGCCAGGCCAGCGACGCCTTCGGCGCCCAACTCATTCTCAAGGTGACAGCGCCCAATGCTGAAGAACTGAGCCTGATCAACAGCGGCACCGTGCTGATCGGCATGCTCAACCCGTTCAACAACGAGAGCATTGCCCGCATGGCAGAGCGCGGCATCAGCGCCTTTGCCCTGGAGGCCGCACCGCGTACCTCCCGCGCACAAAGCCTCGATGTGCTGTCGTCTCAGGCCAACATTGCCGGCTACAAGTCTGTATTGCTGGCCGCCCATCACTATCCGCGCTTCATGCCGATGCTGATGACCGCCGCCGGGACCGTAAAAGCCGCCCGGGTGCTGATTCTCGGCGCCGGCGTGGCCGGTTTGCAGGCCATTGCGACGGCCAAGCGCCTGGGCGCCGTGGTGGAAGCCTCGGATGTGCGTCCGGCCGTGCGTGAGCAGATCGAATCGCTGGGCGCCAAGTTTATCGATGTGCCCTACGAGACCGATGAAGAACGCGAGTGCGCCGAAGGCGTCGGCGGTTATGCCCGGCCCATGCCGGCCAGCTGGATGCAGCGCCAGGCCGCTGCCGTGCACGAACGCGCCAGACAGTCGGACATCGTCATCACCACCGCACTGATTCCCGGCCGCAAAGCGCCAGTGCTGCTCAGTGCCGACACCGTGGCGCAGATGAAGCCCGGTTCAGTGGTCATCGACCTGGCTGCCGCTCAGGGTGGCAACTGCCCGCTGACCGTGGCTGACCAGGTAGTGATCAACAATGGTGTGACCATTGTCGGGCCGACCAACCTGCCAGCACAGGTCGCTGCAGACGCCTCGGCGCTGTACGCACGCAACCTGCTGGACTTCATGAAGCTGCTGTTTGACAAGGACGGCACTTTCTCGATCAACCTCGAAGACGACATCGTCGCCGCGTGCCTGATGTGCCGCGACGGCCAGGTCATCCGCAAGAACGGCTGAGAACAACCACAATGCAAGAGCTGATCTCCCCCGGTATCTACAACCTGATCATTTTCGTGCTGGCGATCTATGTCGGCTACCACGTGGTCTGGAACGTCACCCCTGCCCTGCACACCCCGCTGATGGCCGTGACCAACGCCATCTCGGCCATCGTGATCGTCGGCGCCATGCTCGCCGCCGCCCTCACAGTGACCCCGCTGGGCAAGATTATGGGCACCCTGGCGGTGGCCCTCGCTGCGGTCAACGTGTTTGGCGGTTTCCTGGTCACCCGGCGGATGCTGGAAATGTTCAAAAAGAAAGCCAAGGCCAAGGATGAGGTGCAGAAATGAGCATGAACCTCGTCACCCTGCTCTACCTGGTTTCGGCGGTCTGCTTTATTCAGGCACTCAAGGGCCTGTCGCACCCCACCACCTCGCGGCGCGGCAACCTGTTCGGCATGCTGGGCATGGGCCTTGCGGTGCTGACCACGGTCGGTCTGGTCTACAAACTGGCGGCCCTGTCGTCCGTTGAAGGGACCAGCGCCGGCATCGGCTACATCATCGTCGGCCTGCTGGTCGGCGGCAGCGCCGGCTCAATCATGGCCAAGCGCGTCGAGATGACCAAGATGCCTGAGCTGGTGGCGTTCATGCACAGCATGATCGGCCTGGCCGCCGTGTTCATCGCTATCGCCGCAGTCGTTGAGCCACAGTCGCTGGGTATCGTGGCCAATCTGGGCGATGCAATCCCGGTAGGCAACCGCCTGGAGCTGTTCCTCGGCGCGGCCATCGGTGCCATCACCTTCTCCGGTTCGGTCATCGCCTTCGGCAAGCTGTCGGGCAAGTACAAGTTCCGCCTGTTTCAGGGCGCACCGGTACAGTTCGCCGGCCAGCACAAGCTGAACCTGGTTCTGGGCCTGGCCACGCTGTTCTGCGGCCTCACCTACATGATCAACGGCAACCTCACTGCATTCGCCATCATGCTGGTGCTGGCCTTCGTGATCGGCGTACTGCTGATCATCCCGATTGGCGGCGCCGATATGCCGGTGGTGGTGTCGATGCTCAACAGCTATTCAGGCTGGGCGGCGGCCGGTATCGGCTTCTCGCTGAACAACTCGATGCTGATCATCGCCGGCTCTCTGGTGGGCTCCAGCGGTGCGATCCTGTCGTACATCATGTGCAAGGCGATGAACCGTTCGTTCTTCAACGTGATCGGTGGCGGCTTTGGTGGGGGGGCAGAGGCAGGCCCGGCGCAAGGAGGCCAGCAGCAACGCTCGGTCAAATCCGGCTCGGCCGACGATGCGACCTTCCTGCTGACCAACGCCGACACCGTGATCATCGTTCCCGGCTACGGCCTGGCGGTGGCTCGGGCCCAGCACGCGCTCAAGGAACTGACCGAAAAGCTGGTCCACCACGGGGTGACCGTGAAATACGCGATCCACCCGGTGGCCGGGCGCATGCCGGGGCACATGAACGTCCTGCTCGCCGAGGCCGAAGTGCCTTATGACCAGGTGTTCGAGATGGAAGACATCAACTCCGAGTTCGGTCAGGCCGACGTGGTGCTGGTGCTGGGCGCCAACGACGTGGTCAACCCGGCGGCGAAAAACGATCCCAAGTCGCCGATTGCCGGCATGCCGATCCTGGAGGCTTATAAAGCCAAGACCATCATCGTCAACAAGCGCTCGATGGCCAGCGGCTATGCCGGCCTGGACAACGAACTGTTCTATCTGGACAAAAGCATGATGGTTTTTGGTGACGCGAAGAAGGTCATTGAGGACATGGTCAAGGCCGTCGACAACCTCTGATCAGACCGTACCGAACCACGCCCCGGCACGCTCGCGTCCGGGGCTTTTTTACACCCACGGTAAAAGTGTTTTGCTCTGAGAGCCGCCAATTAGAGCCTTCGAATACGACCTTGGTCGGGGGACGCGACGCTCACCAGCCACTAGACTTGGCGCTCGCTCCTACCCGAGACAATGAACCATGTACCGTGATCGTATCCGCATGCCTGGCCTGATGAGCAAGGTAATGAACGCATCAGATGCCGCCGGCCTGATTGAAGACGGCATGACCGTCGGCATGAGCGGCTTTACCCGTGCCGGCGAGGCCAAGGCCGTCCCCCATGCGCTGGCCGAGCGTGCGCGCCAGACGCCTTTGAAGATCAGCCTGATGACCGGCGCCAGCCTGGGTAACGATCTGGACAAACAGCTGACCGAAGCGGGTGTGCTGTCACGGCGCATGCCCTTTCAGGTCGACAGCACGTTGCGCAAGGCAATCAATGCCGGTGAAGTGATGTTCATCGACCAGCACCTGTCCGACACCGTCGAGCAACTGCGTAACCGGCAGATCAAGGCGGTGGACCTGGCGGTGATCGAGTGCGTGGCCATTACCGAAGAGGGCCATCTGGTGCTGAGCACCTCCGTGGGCAACTCGGCCAGCTTCGCGATTCTGGCCAAACAGGTGATCGTCGAGATCAATCTGTCACAGCCACTGGAGCTCGAAGGCCTGCACGACATCTATATTCCCAGCTACCGTCCGACCCGGCTGCCCATCCCGGTACTCGAAGCCGACTCGCGGATCGGCAGCGCAGCGGTGAAAATCGACCCGGCCAAGATCGTCGGCATCGTGATCAGCGAACAGGCCGACTCCCCCTCGACAGTGCTGCCGCCGGATATCGAAACCCAAGCGATCGCCAACCACCTGGTGGAGTTCTTCAAGAATGAGGTGCGCGAGCAACGCCTGACCGAACGTCTGATGCCGCTGCAAGCCGGGATCGGCACCATCGCCAACGCGGTGATGCATGGTTTGCTGGAGTCGCCGTTCGAGAACCTGACCATGTACTCCGAGGTGCTGCAAGACTCAACCTTCGACCTGTTCGATGCCGGCAAGCTGGCGTTTGCCTCGGGCAGTTCGATGACCCTCTCGGCAGCCAAACATGCTCAGGTGTTCGCCGACTTCAACCGCTACAAGTCAAAGCTGGTGCTGCGCCCGCAGGAGATATCCAACCACCCGGAAGTGATTCGCCGCCTGGGCATTATCGGGATCAATACCGCGCTGGAGTTCGATCTGTACGGTAACGTCAACTCCACCCACGTGTGCGGCACGCGGATGATGAACGGCATAGGCGGCTCGGGAGACTTCTCGCGCAATGCGCACCTGGCAATCTTTGTCACCAAGTCGATTGCCAAGGCCGGCGCCATCTCCAGTGTGGTGCCCATGGTCAGCCACGTGGATCACACCGAACATGATGTCGACATTCTGGTCACCGAACAGGGCCTGGCGGACCTGCGCGGCCTGGCGCCGCGCGAGCGGGCGCGGGTGATCATCGACAACTGTGTGCACCCGAGCTACCGCCAAGCACTCAATGACTACTTCAACAAGGCCTGCGCCTTGGGCGGGCATACCCCGCACCTGCTGCGCGACGCACTGAATTGGCACATTAATCTGGAAGAAACCGGGCGCATGCTGCCGGCCTGATTAATGCCGCAATCAAAGGCAAACAGTTTTTTGCCATACAGTCTCGGCACCCCACGCTGATATGGCAAAAACTGTACTTCTGTACTGGTCAAAATACGCCATTTTCCACTCTCAATGCGTAACAAAACAGTAAAAACGCACCAAATAGGTGCGCACCAGTACAGTTGCCCTATTTACGAACAAAACAGCGCCCATAAACAGTTAACTGAACACACACAATACAGGTGAACTGTGTCTATGGATGTGGACCGAACGAGAGGAAGATAGGCACCAGTCAAGCCAATCTCTAATCCCGCCACAAGCGGAAGGAAGTCACATCATGGAACGCACCCTCAGTTCCGAGCAGTTTGTAGAAAGCACCGTTACCAACGCCCAGGCCTCGCTGCCTCTGCGTGCCTTCGCCGCCCTGATGCTGTGGCAGCGTCGCCTGTCGAGCCGCCGTCAACTGGCTCGCCTGGACGCCCGCCTGCTGGCCGACGCCGGTATCAGCGAGTCGCAGCGTTACGAAGAGCTGAGCAAGCCATTCTGGCGTTGATACGGCGCAATCTGGTCTGAGACCCTAAGGTCTGCCCCGACCAGAGCACTGAATCCCCACAAGGCCCGTCGCAGGAAACTGCTGACGGGCCTTGTCGTTTCTGGCAGGAAAACAGCCGTCAGCGCAAAAACATAACAGTTTCAATTGAACCAAAATAACACCAGTACAGTCTGTAATCGCTGGCAAACAGCCGCAATAGCCGTAGAGTGAGTGGCTGCGCTAGGCTAGCCGCCACGATTCAGCCTGACGGCTGTTGATTAACCTTCTTACGGAAATCGTCCATGTCCATGCTTCGTGTTCTCGCTACTACAGCTCTGCTGACCGCCGCCCTCAACGCGAATGCAACCAGCTTCGTGGTCACCACCGATGCGCTCGTCGGCGCGGTTGCGGCGACTACCGATGCCACGTCCGACATCAGCTCCTCACTGCGCGATGACAAGGTTGTACGCGCCGCACGCGATGATGCTGCCAGCTTCGTGGGCAGCGCCGGCGAGATCCGCGGTGCACGCCTGGAGGCCGCACTGAGCCATATTCGCCAGGTCCAGCCGCAACTGCAGGCGAGCGACGCGCAGTTGGCCCAAGCCATTCTGGCCATCTGAGACACCATCAGGTCTGGCCAGGGTTTTGTGTAACACCGTTTGTTGAACACAGACCCTGGCTGCCCTCACGGGTAGCTCTGCTGCAAGCATTTGCGCTAGCCTTGAGCCTCGTTCTGCAATTGCCCTGAACTGCCATGCGTTTATTGAAACTGTTATCCCTGCCCCTGCTGGCCAGCCTGACCTACAGCACTTCAGCCCAAGCCTTCGATGTCACGACCCAAGGCGTCGTTGTCAGTGGCTACGTAACCAGCAAAGTCACCAGTGCACCGTTCGACAACAAGCTGATTCTCGCAGCTCACGACGATGCAGCCGCCTTTGTCGCTACCGACGGGCAGCTACGCGGTGCACAACTTGAGTCGGCGTTGCATCAGTTGCGTAAAAGCCAGGCAAAACTTCATGCCAGCGACCTTGAACTGGCAGAAGCAATTCTCGTCCAATAGGCACTTTTCAGCTTTTGTTTCCGGAGACGTTACATGCGCACCCCGTTGATTGCCGCGACCTTAGGCATGCTGTTGATGGCCGATCTGGCTCAGGCCCAGACAGTGGTGGCCACCAGCAACATCATCGTTCGTGCTTTCGGCCGCTCCATTGATTTCACGTCCGACACCACCACCTCGATCCGTGACTCAAAGGTTGTCCAGCAAGCCCGAGACGACGCTGCCAGCTATGTCGCCAGTAATGGCGATATCCACGGCGCACGGCTCGACGCCGCCTTCGACACCCTGCGCAGCCGCGTGCCTGAAGCGCGTACTGCCAGCGACCAGACCCTGGCTGAAGCTATCCTCGCATTGTGAGACGCCTTGGCGCCTGGCTGCTGGCCGCAGCTCTGGCACTGACAGCCCTGCCGGCTCTCGCCGATCTGCAACTGATCTTGCGCGATGAGCACTTGAGCCCGACCGAGCGCCAGGCCACCCAGGCGTTGCTGGACGAAGCTGTGCAGGCTTTGCCGCCGGCCTTCATCCACAACCTGGATCGCAAGGTCCAGGTCAGTTGGTCCAGTGACATGCCGGCTAACGCCTATGGCCAGGCCGCCGGGCCTTATCAGCTCTATCTCAATACCCGCTTGCTGTCCTCCCTGAGCGACGGCTCGGCGGCCACCGCCCAAACTCAACGCCCGCATGGCACCGTGCGCCGCGAATTGCTGGCCACCGTGCTCCATGAGCTGACCCACATCTATGATCGCGCCCGCTTGTGGCCAGCCGCCCAGCGCAGCCTGATCGTGCGCTGTAGCCGGCAGCACAGCGCCTTGGGCAAGGTCGGCCTGGCCGATGAATGTCGGGGCCAGACCGAGCGCCGCTTCACCCTCAGTGACGACCCACGGCTGCTGGATCTGGCCGGCTGGCAGCAATATGTCGGCCGTCGTGGCGAGCGCGAACAACACAATGGCCAGGGCGTACGCAGCCCGGACAGCTACGAGCTGAGCAGCCCGCTGGAGTTTGTCGCCGTCAACATGGAGTACTTCCTGCTTGATCCGGCCTATGCTTGCCGACGCCCCGCGTTGTACGCCTGGTACAAGCAGCAGTTCGGCTGGGCACCGGCCAGTCAACAGCCATGCCCGACGGTCTATCCCTACCTCAACGCCGGCAATGACTTTGCCCGCGAGCCGCTGGGCAAGCTCGACCCTGAACGGGTCTACACCGTGGATTACCTGCTGGCAGAAGCCAACCAGAACCTGATGAGCCGCTGGGGGCACAGCATGCTGCGCCTGGTGATCTGCAAACCCGGCAGGCCGCGCGGCCCGGATTGCCGTCTGGACCTTGACCAGCACCTTGTGTTGTCCTACCGGGCATTTGTCGGTGATGTACAGTTGTCCAGCTGGGACGGCCTGACCGGCGCCTATCCGTCACGCCTGTTTGTGTTGCCGCTGGGCCAGGTGATCGACGAATACACCAAGACTGAACTGCGCAGCCTGGCTTCCGTGCCGCTGAAGCTGAACCGCCAGGAGATCGACAATCTGGTGCGCCACGCCGCCGAAATGCACTGGAGTTACGACGGCGACTATTACTTCCTGTCCAATAACTGCGCCGTGGAAACCCTCAAGCTGCTGCGCGCCGGCACTGCCAATCCTGGTCTGACGGCTCTGGACAGCATCTTGCCCAACGGTCTGCTGGAAGTGCTCAAGGGCCGCAAACTGGCCGACACCAGCGTGCTGGACAACCCCAAAGAGGCGCTACGCCTGGGTTATCGCTTCGACTCCTACCGCGACCGCTACCAGGCGATGTTCGAGGTGCTGAAAAAGAACCTGCCGATCCGCCAGAACAGCGTGGAAGACTGGCTGCAACAGCCAGCCAGTGAGCGTCGTCCGTGGCTTGCCAAGGCCGACCTGCGCACCAGTGCGGCCATTCTGCTGCTCGAGCAGGCCAGCCTGCGTCGCCAGTTACTACTGGCCCAGGACGAGGTCAAACAACGCTATCTGAGTGCCAGAGAACAGCAAGACGGCCGGGTCTCGAAAGCCACCGGCACGTTACAGGACATTCTGGCCAACAGCGGTTTTCTGAGCCGGCCTGCCGAATTGCTCGACAGCCGCGGTTATGGCCTGCCGCAAGTCGATGAATGGCAGCGCCTGGAATCACAGAGCAGCGAGCGACAGAAACTGCTCAAGCGCCTGACCGGCGATCTGGACGGCGAAATCCGCGCTTTACTTGAACCGGGGCGGGCCGCCGAGATCACGGCAACCGAAGCCAACCTCAAACAGATCGGCGAGCATCTGCGTGCCATGCACAAGGCAGCAGGTGGTTTGCAATTACCCTGATCAGGCTTTCTTTTTCGGTTTCAGGTAACGAGTCAGGCCCTGGAACCAAATGACCAACGCCGGGTTGCCCTTGATCTGGATATCCTTGCTCTGGATACCCTGCATGAACGCCAGCTGCTTGTTGCTGGCCTGCAGCGTGGCAAACCCATAAGCGCAATCGCGAAAGGCGATGGTGAACGCCGGCGCTTGAGCGGCACCTCTCGCGCTGCGTATCCGCTGCCCGTGCACGATGTAATGACGCGCCACTTTGCCGTCAGCGGTTTGCAGCTGGAAGGTCAGGTCTTTATCGACCAACTGTTGCTGGAATGCCGGACTGTTGCGACTGGCACGGGCCATCAATAGACCCAGTGCCCAGAGAAGGAAACGAAACTTCATGCAGGTTGCGCCGATCAGTAAGAGCGGCAGGCAGTGTAGCGGGTTGATTCTTGAATTAAACAGCCGGATGCGGTTTATCCCCACATCCGGCGCAATCGTCAGCGGATGCTGTTGATGCTGCCCTTATTGCCTGTCACCTTCACCTCTACCTTCTTGAAGATGAAGTAGTTCTGCACCTTGACCTCGTAGCGCGGCGCCACGATCAGATCGGCCCCGGAGGACTTAACCGCCTTGTAGGCGGCTGCCGCCTTTACGCTGGAAATCGGGTCCAGCATGCTCAGGCTCAAGCCACCGTCCGAGCCACCATAAACCACACCGTCGGCGAACTCGTTATCACCGCCGAAGCTCAGGAAGTTGAACAGGATATTGGTCGAGGATTGACCGGAGATGGAACCGCCCACGGCGACGTCAGCCTTCAGGTCTGCCTTGACCGAACTGCTGACCGGAGCACTCGGCTGGCTGGTGTTGTAGCTGACGCAGCCACTGGTGGTTGCGATCAGTACTGCCACGGCGGCCGACATCCATAATTTTTTCATTTTTTTTCCCAAAGAGACGCGTTTAAGAGATGCAACGGGCGCGCACTTTACGGAGAAAAGTTCGGAAAAAATGTCGGAAAAGTCCGCAGAAAAGACGGAATATCTACCAAAATATGTAGGATATTTCCCAAGTTACAGCGATAAACATAAACACAAAAAGTAAAGCCCTCCAGAATCGAGGGCTTTGACCGTTTGAAGCCGCCTGCGCCTGGCGATCAGTTGACCGTGTCTTTCAGAGCCTTGGCTGGCTTGAAGGACACCGTGTTGCTGGCCTTGATGGTCACTGGCTCACCGGTTTGCGGGTTCTTGCCGGTGCGGGCACCGCGATGACGTTGCAGGAAGGTACCGAAACCGACCAGGGTGACACTGTCCTTGCGGTGCAGTGCGCCGGTGATTTCTTCGAGAATGGCGTTGAGAACGCGAGTGGACTGGTCTTTGGTCAGGTCCGTTTTTTCAGCAATGGCGGCTGCGAGATCTGGTTTACGCATGTACTAAGCCTCTTTCTGCGATTTTTTGTTTTTATGTACCGCGCCACCCATTCGGGCCGGCGTTCAGCTGCCGTTACGGCTCCACGCAACGGCGGTCGAACAGCAGAATGGCACGCGGCAAACGCCCGCGCCAGTGGGGGCGCGACGAATCTGCGACGAAAAATGCGCTCAAGCCGACAAATAACCCGATTTTTCCGGCCTGGCCGCGCCGGACGCGACACAATGAGCCTGAACAGAGCCGTTTGCGACCTCGCCGCTGCACCTGCAAACGGCGCAAGCGCCACAGCGCTCATGCTAAGCTCGGCGCCTCGAAGATTGCCGCCAATGGCTGACCGTGACCCAGCAAAATCCCGCTTCCCCGCCCGATCAGTGGCTCGAACGCCAGCAACTCAATCCGCTGCCGCCTGCCCGCATAGCGGACTGGCTGTTCAATCAGGACTCGCTCACCCGGCGCCTGACCCGCCTGTCCAATGACGGCTTCAGCGTCACCCTGGTCGATCAAGGCTGGCAAACCCTGCGTGACGACGAATGCGCGGCTCTGAAGCTGGCCCCGGCCAGCCTGGGCTGGGTGCGCGAAGTCTATCTGCGCGGCAATGGCCTGGCCTGGGTCTTCGCCCGCAGTGTGGCCGGCCATGCGGCGTTACAGGATTGCGGGTTGCAGATGGACGAACTGGGCACCCGCTCGCTGGGCGAACTGCTGTTCAGCGACCCGGCCTTCGATCGCGGCGCCCTGCAGGTGCGCGCCTGGCCCGGCCAGTGGCTGCCCGCCCAGGACCGCGCCGAAGGCTTGTGGGCACGCCGCTCGTGTTTCAGCCGCGGCCCGCTGAGTATCCTGGTCGCGGAGGTATTTTTGCCGGCCTTCTGGAATTCATTAAAGGATCTCACCTGATGTACCTGTCGCTGCTCAAATCGTTGAATCGCCTGAATCCACGCGCCTGGGACTTTGTGCAACTGACCCGCATCGACAAACCGATCGGTATCTACCTGCTGCTCTGGCCAACGCTCTGGGCGTTGTGGATTGCCGGCACCGGCAGCCCGTCGCTGGGCAATGTGCTGATTTTCGTCATCGGCGTGTTCCTGATGCGTGCAGCGGGCTGTGTGATCAACGACTTTGCCGACCGCAAGGTCGATGGCCACGTCAAACGCACCCAGCAGCGCCCGCTGGCCAGTGGCAAGGTGACGTCCCGCGAAGCACTGGTGCTGTTCGCCGTGCTGGTGACCTTGAGCTTTCTATTGGTATTGCTGACCAACTCGACGACGGTCTGGCTGTCGTTCGGCGGGCTGGCCCTGGCGGCCTGCTATCCGTTCATGAAACGCTACACCTATTACCCGCAGGTGGTGCTGGGCGCTGCGTTCTCCTGGGGTATGCCGATGGCCTTCACTGCCGAGACCGGCAGCCTGCCGGCGGCGGCCTGGCTGCTGTATATCGCCAACCTGCTATGGACTGTGGCCTATGACACCTACTACGCCATGGTCGACCGTGACGACGACCTGCGTATCGGCGTTAAATCCACCGCCGTGCTGTTCGGCGATGCCGACCGTACCATCATCGTGACGCTGCAAGCCCTGGCGCTGGGCTGCCTGCTGCTGGCTGGCAACCGGTTCGGCCTGGGCGGCCTGTTCCAGCTCGGCCTGCTGGGCGCCGCTGGCTGCTTCGCCTGGCAGTGGCACAGTACCCGGCAGCGTGATCGTGACGCCTGCTTCAAGGCATTCCTGCATAACCACTGGGCGGGCATGGCGATCTTCGGCGGGATCGTGGCCGATTATGCGCTGCGTTAAGAGCCCCGCAATGCTAGCCTGACCACAGATGTCACACGACTGCAATAATTCCGTTATCTAATGCGCCCCAAGACAGTTAAATGACAAGAGGTTCAAGCATGGTTGGCAGGAGCATTCTGATCGTTGACGACGAAGCGCCTATTCGCGAAATGATCGCCGTTGCATTGGAAATGGCCGGCTATGACTGCCTTGAAGCCGAAAATTCCCAACAGGCGCACGCCATCATCATCGATCGCAAGCCGGACCTGATCCTGCTCGACTGGATGCTGCCCGGCACCTCCGGTATCGAGCTGGCACGGCGCCTCAAGCGTGACGAGCTGACCGGGGACATCCCGATCATCATGCTCACCGCCAAGGGCGAAGAGGACAATAAGATCCAGGGCCTGGAAGTCGGTGCCGACGACTACATCACCAAGCCGTTCTCGCCGCGCGAGCTGGTCGCACGCCTCAAGGCAGTCCTGCGCCGCGCCGGCCCGACCGACGGCGAAGCACCGATTGAAGTCGGTGGCCTGCTGCTCGACCCGATCAGCCACCGCGTCACCATCGACGGCAAACCAGCCGAGATGGGCCCGACCGAGTACCGCCTGCTGCAGTTCTTCATGACCCACCAGGAGCGCGCCTATACCCGCGGCCAGTTGCTCGATCAGGTGTGGGGCGGCAACGTCTATGTCGAAGAACGCACCGTAGACGTGCATATCCGTCGTCTGCGCAAAGCCTTGGGTGATGCCTATGAGAACCTGGTACAGACCGTACGCGGCACTGGCTACCGGTTCTCAACCAAAAGCTGAATCCGGCCGCCTGAACCCGCTGTACAGACAAGGATACACCCCTAATTGAACCCCAACTGGCACGGCACCCTGATACGCCATATGTTGCTGCTGGTGACCGCCTGCATGGTCGTTGGTCTGATCAGCGGCGAATATGGCTGGAGCCTGTCGGTCGGCCTTGGGCTGTATCTGGCCTGGACACTCAAGCAACTGCTGCGCCTGCATGCCTGGCTGAGCAGCCACAAAGCCGATGAGCCGCCACCGGACGGCTACGGCCTGTGGGGCGACGTGTTCGACAGCATCTATCACCTGCAACGCCGCGACCAACGCGTACGCGGACGTTTGCAGGCGGTGATCGACCGGGTTCAGGAATCCACCGCCGCGCTGCGTGACGCGGTCATCATGCTCGACTCCGAAGGCAACCTGGAGTGGTGGAACCGCGCCGCCGAAACCCTGCTGGGCCTCAAGACCCCTCAGGACAGCGGCCAGCCGGTGACCAACCTGGTACGCCATCCGCGCTTCAAGGAGTATTTCGCCCACGGTAACTACGCCGAGCCGCTGGAAATTCCTTCACCCAACAACGACCGCATCCGTATCCAGCTGTTGATTACCCGCTACGGTAATAACGAGCACCTGATGCTGGTGCGTGATGTCACCCGTATCCATCAACTGGAACAGATGCGCAAAGACTTCGTGGCCAACGTGTCTCACGAACTGCGCACGCCACTGACAGTGATTTTCGGCTACCTGGAAACCCTGCTCGACAACAGTGAAAGCGTCAACCCGCGCTGGGTCCGCGCGCTGCAGCAGATGCACCAGCAAGGCAGCCGCATGCAGACCCTGCTCAACGACCTGCTGCTGCTGGCCAAGCTCGAAGCCACCGACTACCCCTCAGACAGCCAGCCGATCGCTGTCGGCCCGTTACTCAAAACCATCACCAGCGATGCCCAGGCCTTGTCGGCCAGCAACAATCACAGCATCAGCCTGGCCATCGACAGCGACATGGGGCTCAAGGGCAGCGAGACAGAGCTGCGCAGTGCGTTTTCCAACCTGATTTTCAATGCGGTCAAGTACACCCCGGCCGGCGGCGAGATACGCGTGCGCTGGTGGGTCGATACCCGTGGTGCACACCTGAGCGTTCAGGACTCGGGCATCGGCATCGAAACCAAGCACCTGCCGCGCCTGACCGAACGCTTCTACCGGGTCGACACCAGCCGCGCGTCGAACACCGGCGGCACCGGCCTGGGCCTGGCGATCGTCAAGCACGTGCTGCTGCGCCACCGTGGCAAGCTGGAAATCAACAGCGTGATCGGCAAAGGCAGCGTATTTGTCTGTCATTTCTCGTCAATCCAGATGGCCGACCCGGACGACGACTTCGACGAACTCTGACCTCGCCGTTCATGTCCCTATGCAAGCAAGCGCGCAATCGTTACATTGCGTTTCTCATGGCCTTGTATTTGCTATGGATAAAGCCAAAGTCAAAGCCAAATCTCTTCGGATCAAACGGAAACTGTAAATCTCCATCATGGACCCTTCCCCTGGTATCAACCTGGCTTCACTGTTCGCCGATTTCGGCATGATTCTCTTCGCTTTCCTGCTGGTGCTGCTCAACGGCTTCTTCGTTGCCGCCGAGTTCGCCATGGTCAAACTGCGCTCGACCAAGGTCGAATCCATCGCCGACAAGAACGGCTGGCGCGGGCGGATCCTGCGCACCGTGCACGGGCAACTGGACGCCTACCTGTCAGCCTGCCAACTAGGTATTACCCTCGCCTCGCTGGGCCTGGGCTGGGTCGGTGAGCCGGCCTTCGCCCACCTGCTTGAACCTCTGCTGGCCGCGGCTGGCGTCGACAGCCCGGAAGTGATCAAGGGCGTGTCGTTCTTCACCGCATTCTTTATCATTTCCTACCTGCACATCGTGGTCGGCGAGCTGGCGCCAAAATCATGGGCGATTCGCAAGCCTGAACTGCTGTCGCTGTGGACTGCTGCGCCGCTGTACCTGTTCTACTGGCTGATGTACCCGGCCATCTACCTGCTCAATGCCAGCGCCAATGCCATTCTGCGTATCGCCGGGCAAGGCGAGCCTGGCCCGCATCACGAACACAGCTACAGCCGCGAAGAACTGAAACTGATCCTGCACTCCAGCCGTGGCCAGGACCCCAGCGATCAGGGGATGCGCGTGCTGGCCTCAGCGGTCGAGATGGGCGAACTGGAGGTGGTCGACTGGGCCAACTCGCGCGAAGACATGATCTTTCTGGACTTCCATGCGCCACTCAAGGAAATCCTTGCCCAGGTTCGCCGCCACAAGTTCAGTCGCTACCCGATATTCGATGCCGAGCGCGGCGAGTTCGTCGGCCTGCTGCATATCAAGGACCTGCTGCTGGAGCTGGCCGAACTCGACCACGTTCCCGAGCTGTTCAACCTTGCCGACCTGATCCGGCCGCTGGAACGCGTCTCGCGGCACATGCCGCTGGCCCGTCTGCTGGAGCAGTTCCGTCAGGGCAGCGCTCACTTTGCTCTGGTCGAAGAAGCCGACGGCAAGGTCATTGGCTATCTGACCATGGAAGACGTGCTGGAGGTACTGGTCGGCGACATCCAGGACGAACACCGCAAGGTCGAACGCGGCATCCTCGCTTACCAGCCCGGCAAGCTGCTGGTGCGTGGCGACACCCCGCTGTTCAAGATCGAGCGCATGCTGGGCATCGACCTGGATCATATCGAAGCGGAGACCCTCGCCGGGCTGATTTACGAATCGCTCAAACGCGTGCCTGAAGAAGAGGAACAGATGGAGTTCGAAGGCCTGCGCATCATCATCAAGAAGATGAAAGGCCCGAAGATCGTCCTGGCCAAGGTGCTCAAGCTCGATTGATCACCCCGGCACGCTGTAGGAGATCACCCACCGCCTCGGCGCCGCGCTGTCGCGCAGCAAACACCGGACCTCGTAGGACCTGCTTTAGCAGGGAAGCTTTCGCGGCTGAAGCCGCTCCTACGGTGTGTCGGGATGGGAATCCGCTTATCAATTGCCGCCCACGGCGAAGTTCGGCAGGCTCTGGATCGGCCGGTTGAATTCGTAAGGGATCGACACCAGCTCCTGGCCGACATTGCGCTGCACGACAAAATGCAGGTGTGGACCTGTGCTGTTGCCGGTATTGCCTGACCGGGCCAGGGCGCTGCCGACGCTGACCTTCTGCCCTTCACTGACCACCACCGAGCCGCGCATCAGGTGCAGGTAAACGCCCATGGTGCCGTCGTCGTGGAGAATCCTGACGAAGTTGCCAGCCGGGTTCGAACCACGCCCGGTCTGGTTGTTTTCCACCTTGATCACTGTGCCGGCCCGCGCCGCGATGATCGGCGTGCCCTCAGGCATGGCGATATCCATCGCATAGCGGCCCTTGGGGTCGCTGTGGCTGTATTTGCCGCCCGGCCCCTGGGTCAGGCGAAACGGCCCGCCCACCCACGGCAGCGGGTAGCGGTACGCCAGAGGGTTGCCTCCTGGCGCCCCCAGGGTCGAGGTCAGCCGGGTGCTGTAGTTGATCGCTTGCCCCGCCTGCCTGGGGCTGAGCACGATCACCCGTTCATTGCTGCGCGCTGCCAAGGTGCGGCGCAGGGTCGTTGAACTGCCCTGCACACCCAGCACGTTCTTCAGGTTGCTCAGCCTGAGTTCGATCTCGACCGGCGCATACAGGTCATTGCGCACATACAGGCTGTCGACCCCATTGACCTTGCGCACGTCCAGCCGCACCTGGCGCTCGATGTGCTCGACCATCCGGTCGCGGAACACCACCACGGCCGCGCCCGGCGAAGGCCGGTCACTGAATGACACCACCCCATTGGCGTCTGTGGTTTTGTAGATGGTCACGGCCTGCGCCATCTGTGCGACCAGCAGCAGGCCGCCCAAGGTCAGTAAGCGTTCAAGCATAAGAGTAAGCGCGGGCTGATTGGCAATGGGCACCAAGCCTAGCAGGCTTACTGATCAATAAGCACTCATGGTTATCAATGACCTGACGCGATTGCGCCAGATAATCTGCGCCAGTGAATCAGTCGTCCTGGTAAGGCTTGAGATAGGTCACCGAAAACTCAGCCGTTGGGAAATCATGTTTGAGCCTCGGCAAGGCGAAGCCACCACAGGAACGACAGGCATCCAGCATGGTAAAGAAGTCGATGCGGGTAACGGAGCCAGCCCTGTCTTGCAGTTCATCCTTGAGCCGCGTACCGATCAGCCGCTCCGAGTCCAGACTACGGTTGATAGCACGCACCTGCAGGCGGTCGGCATGGCGCAACGTGGGCAACGTGGTGAAACGCGGGTCATCCGCAATCACATACTCTTGAGGGTCAACCAGGGTCGGGCGACGTGGGTGAGCATCAATGTAATCGACTCCGTTGATCAACGAGCCGTCGGTCCACGGCCACTCCGGTTGCAATCGCACGTTCTCGCCGAGCCGGCCGCCGGAGACGGCATAAAACACATAGGCCTGGCGCCCGTCCACATGCACGCAAGCGAATGCGAGGTTGGCGCCGTTGACCTGCTTGCGAATCCGCTTGATCGCTGCGGGCTGCACAATGTTGTCGGCGCTCAGCGCCTGCCAGCCTTTGCGCACAGGCCTGGCAGGCAGCAGGTTATTGAGCACATCCAGCAAGGGCTGGACCTCTGCCGGACTGCGCTCTGCCATTGGCCTGAAGTCCGCCACGGTTTGCCTGGCCAGCTCGATATAAGCGTCCTGGAACGATTTTCCCGACAACACGTTGGTGGCGTATTCGAAGAACTGATTGGTCCACTGCCGGTCATGACACAGTTGATCGTATTGCTCGAAAGTCATGCCGGCCTCTGGCAGCAGGGCACGCTCAGTCTCATTGAGCATGTCGAACAGCATGCGGGCAATGTTCTGCCGGTCTTGCCAGATGCTCGGGACTTCCCGCACCAACCGATACTGCTCGGTGTGAGACAGATAATCGGCGAGGCCTGGATCGCCCTCCTCCAAGCGCTCAAACAGTAGCTCTGGTGACCCCTTGGTGGGGGCCGGTGCCCGGTAGAAAATATTGTGGTCAGCCTCGATGTAGATCCATTGGCGCTGATCCAGGGGGCTAAAAAGGCACGAGCCACGCAAAACCCGGGCGTCTTCGACACCCTCGACAATACCGCCCAATCGTATGACCGGCTCTTGGTGCTCAAATAAATTCAGGTTCAGTTCCATGGCATGCGCGCTCACGCCAAAATCAGGCTCCGGCAATTGCTGAGCGTTGAGCCTCTGCCGATACTGCAGCTGCGGCTGTAGAGGCAAGTCATACGTCACCTTGTCAGGGATGCTGACTTCAACCGCTCTTGCGGCAACCGCCTGCGTGGAAGAAGAAGGCTGCAGCGCATCAGGCTCTTTCCATGTGAACAGCCGGTTTTCATGCACGAAGACGTGCAATTGCTGCGACCCGGCATTCAGCGTAGCCAGTTCAAAGCGGCGAGCGGCCATCGCATGGCTGTAGTGATAGCCCGCCTTTACCTGCTCTAGCGGCTCTTCTGGCAATAAGGGCGGCGGGGTTTGCAGCACGATCCCTTCGGTGCAGGCGACAGGCACAAGATCGCGGCGCATCCTACAGCTACGTTCCACCCGTTGCAGGCGAACACCTTCAGGGCTGAACGCCTCACCCGCCAACTGGCGCATAGCGAGCCCGGATTCATGCCAATCCACTCCAACGGACGACGCAAACACGCGTTTGAAGGACGGCAGCTCATGCAGCAGGTCCAGCGCAGACTGGCCGGCCAGCGCAGCAGCCTGGGCAACATCACGCGCCAGAAACGCCGCACTTTGTTGTGCCAGCCCCTCGGCCAGGCCGGCAACAGCCTTGGCACCCTGCACGCCCAGCGATACCACGCTCAGTTCCCCGGCACGCAGCACGATACGGGTCGTGGCACTGACGAACTGCCCCAAGGGGATCAAGGCAAATGCCGTGTCCAGGCTGCATTGCGCCACCACCGCAGCAGAGTGCTCGCCGCTCGACAGGTCCTTGATGCAGCCATAGAACGGCACCAGCCAGCGGGCGGCCGTGTCCGCCCATTCGCGCTCTTTGGCCCAGGTTTGCTCCCAGCCATTCAGGTGCCGATGCGCTTGCTTGCTCTGCTTCAAGAATCCGGCCAGCAGATGCCGGGCAGCCGCGCTTGCCAGTGAGGCAAGGGAGTCAGGCGTGCACAGTTGCGCCGCCGGAACCAACTCGCCCAAAGCGGGTGTGTGCAGGCTCTTCACGCTGCGCGACAGCTGGCCATACAGGTAGGCATCGCTGTCGAAAGGCTCCAGTGCGATGAACGGCGCCTTGGCATCAAGCGCCAGGTTGACCTCGTGATTGCGCCATAGCTCAGGCAGATTGATCGAGTCGATGGAACGGTGCGCAGGATGGTAGTCGAAGCGCTGGGTGGTCAAACGCACCACGCCCGCCGCCGGAAACAGCTCGAAGAAGGTCTCGCCGACCGCCTGATTATGAAATTCGCTCGGCTGATCCACCTGTCGACAGCGAATCAACAGACCGTGTGTCCCCTCGCCGTCCTGGAATCTGACCCGGTTCAGTTCGCAGGTCGATTTCAGCAGCAGCTCACGCTGTGCGGGCTGCATCTCGCCAAACAGGCGGGCGATCACCGCCGTTTGTGCACGCAGCAGCGCCGCCTCGTAAACCTGCCAGGCACGCTCATAGGCTTCAGGGATCGTGGGCTGGCCGTCACGCCAGAGCTCGCCCATCATCACCAGTTCGACCAGGCTTGCCTGCGGTCGATTCCATGCGGCCAGCCGATCAAGCGAGTAAGACCAGGCGAGGCTGAAGCCTCGCGTCTGGAGCAACGCAATGCCCGAAGGGTCTGCGGGTAAGGTCCAGACGTCCTCAGCAATGCCTGACTCGCGCAACAGGTTGTCGGCCAGCTGCCGACGATCCGGTGCCTTGAGGCTCAACAACGCCTGCAGTTCACCGGCATGGGCATCCTGCCGGGCCTTGAGGTGGTCCATTGCCGTAGCGATCTGCGCGGCGCTGGCCGCGTCGGTAGCATCGCCCTCCAGTTCGACGGCCTGATGGGCGCTTGCATAGAGCAACGCCGGTCGCACCAGGGTTGTGGCCAACAAGGCCTGGATCGCCGGCTCGGGGCTGGCACAGAGGGTCGCACTGACCCGAACCAGATCATCAAAGCTCACGTCGGCCGACAGCCCTGGCGCCAGCGCCTCGATCAGTGCCGTGCCGTGGATCAGGGCGACGCTTTGTAACGAGCGTCCGTATTGCAAGTGGTCGGGAACGCCTGTCACCCGTAACTGGGCAAGATTGCTGACGTCATACGCCGAACGATCATCGACGCCTGTGTTGTCCAGAAGCCGGACTGTTACCTCATCCATACGAAGCTATCCTGTAATACCCGCTTGAGAATGTTGCGGGTCTACGGATGAGCTAAACGAAGGATTACACAGCCTTGAAGGGGCCTACCCGGACGTGGGCAGCAGGAAAAGGCAGCGCGGCAGGTCAGACCACAAGGTATAACGTGGCTTGCCTGCCGCTGATCGGTCATGCCCCTGGAACGAAGTGCTTCTGCGCCGTACCGCGGGCAATAAGCCGCGACAGGTAGTCGAGCTTCTTGGCGTCCTGGTCGACGAACCGGAAGGTCACTTGCAGCCACTCACTGTCAGGCTTCTGCTCGAATGCCACGATGGCGTGGATGTAGCCATTGAGGCGGGCCACTTCGTTCTCTTCGCCCTGCTCCAGATCCAGCACGGCACTTTCCAGAATCTGCGGCAGCGCCTCACTGCGCTTGATCACCAACAGCCCCTCCTTGAGGGTCAGGCTCTTGATGATGCATGACTGGTTGCCACTGGGCAGGCGCAATTGGCCCTGGCCACGACCGTTCAGCGTTTGGCTGGCGGCAGGGGCGGGAGCGGCGGCAGGACGGGGCGCAGGAGCGGCCGCTGCCACAGGCGCGGTCGGACGCACCACCTCAGCCTTGCCGCCGGTCAGGGCGCTCAATGAGTCGTTGAGCGCAGAGTTTATACGGCTTGGTACACCCGTACTGGACATCACTGCGTCAAGCTTGCCGACCTTGGCCAGGGCTTTTTTGACCTTGGTCAGCAACTGTTCATTGGTGAACGGTTTGCCAACAAAATCCGATACCCCGGCCTGAATAGCCTGGACGACGTTTTCTTTGTCGCCACGGCTGGTGACCATGATGAACGGTACTGTCTTGAGGTAGTTTTCCTGCTGACGGCACCATTCCAGCAACTCAAGCCCGGACATTTCGGGCATTTCCCAGTCACATAGAATCAGATCGAACGCTTCGCGGCTCAGCATGACCTGGGCCTTGCGTCCGTTAACGGCTTCATCGGTATGAATGCCGGGAAAATAATTGCGTAGCCCTTTTCTCACCAAGTCGCGAATGAAAGTCGCGTCATCCACAACCAATACACTGACTTTACTCATCGACGCTCCTGCGGACGTGTTCACCTTGGCGGGTGAGCTGCAGTATGCCAACACGCCCCTTTGTTTCGGCTAGCATATCGTTGACGCATGGCCAACGGCCACTTTGATTGACAGTACCTCGGCATTTTTCCTGGCGGGCAACTGCAAAAACCAGGGCTCGATGCTGGCGATACGCAAGCCGCGCGGTCGATTCAACCCTGGTGCTGCAACGCAAAACGCCCAGCGCATGCTGGGCGTTCTTGGCAGACAATCTTATTTATCGTCAGAAGCGTCCGGAACATGAGCCTTTTCGCTAGCGTGACCCTGGACTTCTTCACGCATGCGCTTGAGCCCCATATGGCGCACGTCGGTGCCGCGTACCAGATAGATCACCAGTTCCGAGATATTGCGCGCGTGGTCGCCGATCCGCTCCAGCGAACGCAGCACCCAGATCACGTTCAATACGCGGGAGATCGAGCGTGGATCTTCCATCATGTAAGTGGCCAGCTCGCGCAGCGCCGTTTTGTACTCGCGGTCGATAACCTTGTCGTACTGGGCGACCGACAAGGCCAGTTCCGGGTCGAAGCGGGCGAACGAATCCAGCGCATCGCGAACCATATTGCGCACCTGATCACCGATGTGGCGCACTTCCACATAACCACGTGGTGCTTCACCTTCTTCGCACAACTGGATGGCACGGCGGGCGATCTTGGTCGCTTCGTCACCGATACGCTCCAGATCAATCACCGACTTGGAGATACTGATGATCAGGCGCAGGTCCGAAGCGGCCGGCTGGCGGCGGGCGAGAATGCGCAAGCATTCTTCGTCGATGTTGCGCTCCATCTGATTGATCCGCTCGTCGACTTCCCGGACCCGCTGAGCCAGGCCCGAGTCGGCTTCGATCAGCGCGGTCACGGCATCGTTGACCTGCTTTTCAACCAGACCGCCCATTTCGAGCAAGTGGCTGCGAACATCTTCGAGTTCGACGTTGAACTGTTGGGAAATGTGATGCGTGAGGCTGTCTTTATGGATCATGCTGGGTGTCCTTGGAACGTCCGGTTGAGGCGAAAACGCACGGTGGTAAGAGGGTGTTTACAAAACAGGTGGACGAAGGCAAGACAAGACGAAATTGGGTGAAAAAGCGCAGTTGACATCAAGTCGATGAGTCTTTTTAGCCCGTTTTCAACGCCGTATTGCCGAGTCAGCGTTTTGCAGACCCCCTCTAAGGCCTGACGAAGTACCCGCTAGCCATAACGGCCGGTGATGTAATCTTCGGTCTGCTTCTTTGCCGGATTGGTGAACAACGTGTCCGTATCACCGAATTCGACGAGTTTGCCCATGTACATGAAAGCGGTGTAGTCAGAGACCCGCGCCGCCTGCTGCATGTTGTGAGTAACGATCACAATGGTGTATTTCGATTTCAGTTCGTAGATCAGCTCTTCGACTTTCAACGTAGAAATCGGATCCAGCGCCGAACAAGGCTCATCAAGCAGCAGAACCTCAGGCTCCACGGCGATGGTCCGGGCAATCACCAGACGTTGTTGCTGACCGCCCGACAGCCCGAGGGCCGACTCGTGCAGGCGGTCCTTGACCTCGTCCCATAGCGCCGCACCGCGCAGCGCCCACTCCACGGCCTCGTCGAGCATGCGCTTGCGGTTGATGCCCTGGATACGCAAACCGTAGACCACGTTCTCGTAGATGGTCTTGGGAAACGGATTAGGCTTCTGGAACACCATGCCGACCCGCCGCCGCAGCTCCGCGACTTCCTCACCCTTGCTGTAGATGTTGTGCCCGTACAGGTTGACGGTGCCCTCGACGCGGCAGTCATCGACCAGATCATTCATCCGGTTGAAAGTGCGCAACAGGGTCGACTTGCCACAACCGGAAGGCCCGATGAACGAGGTGACCTTCTGCCTGGGAATATCCAGACCGATGTCGAACAGTGCCTGTTTGTTGCCATAAAACAGGTTCAGGCCCGCCACTTCGAACGCCACATTGTCGGCGGCCAGGCGCGACCCGTCTCTGTTGCGCGCCAGAACATCAATAGTGGCACCCCGGTTCGGGCTGTCATGTGGCATGGGTGACTCCTGAAAGAACGGTCGTTGCATAGCGCCGTGCTACGCACGGCTTCCACGGATCCTGGGCTTTACGAACGCTAGTCGTCCAGCGCCTTGTACTTCTCACGCAAGTGATTGCGAATGGCCACGGCAGAGAGGTTGAGCAAGGCGATCACCAGCACCAGCAGCAAGGCCGAGGCGTACACCAGCGGGCGCGCGGCCTCGACATTGGGGCTCTGGAAACCGACATCGTAAATATGAAAGCCCAGGTGCATGATCTTCTGATCCAGATGCAGATAGGGGTAATTGCCGTCCACCGGCAGCGACGGCGCCATCTTCACCACCCCCACCAGCATCAACGGCGCCACCTCACCGGCGGCGCGGGCCACCGCCAGGATCAGGCCGGTCATGATCGCCGGGCTGGCCATTGGCAAAACGATCTTCCACAAGGTCTCGGCCTTGGTCGCGCCCAAGGCCAGCGAGCCCTCGCGCAGGCTCAGCGGAATGCGCGCCAGGCCCTCTTCCGTGGCGACGATCACCACCGGGACCGCCAGCAGCGCCAGGGTCAGCGAGGCCCACAACAGGCCGGGCGTGCCGAAGGTCGGCGCCGGCAAGGCTTCGGCAAAGAACAGTCGGTCCAGCGAACCACCCAGCACATAGACAAAAAAGCCCAGGCCAAACACGCCATAGACAATCGCCGGCACGCCGGCCAGGTTGTTCACGGCAATCCGGATCAGTCGGGTCACAGGCCCCTGGCGGGCGTACTCACGCAGATAGACCGCCGCCAGGACACCAAACGGGGTCACGATGATCGCCATGATCATGGTCATCATCACGGTGCCGAAAATGGCCGGGAAAATTCCACCTTCGGTGTTGGCTTCGCGCGGGTCTTCGCTCAGAAATTCCCAAAGCTTCTGGAAATAGAACCCGAGCTTGTCCAGCACGCTCATGGTGTTGGGCTGGTAGGCATGCACCACCTTGCCCAGGCTGATTTCCGTGATTCGTCCTTCGGCGTCTCTGGCGGTCAGACTGTCACGTTCGACCGCCTGGCGCAGTTCCATCAGACGGCTTTCGACCTCGCTGTAGCGGGCCTCGAGCTGCGCCTGTGAGGCGGCAATGTCTGCCTGGGCAATCGCATCCAGTCGGCCATCAAGCTCCAGTTGCCGGGTTTGCAGGCGCAACTGCTCCAGGCTGTTATTGACCTGCACGATGTCGCGCTTTTCCAGCTGATGCAGTTGCACGGCCAGCGCCTGGACGCGTTTGAGGCGTTCCTGCAATGGCCCCCAGGCAGCCTCGCCAACTGCCACCACCCGGCCCGCTTCCTTGACGTTGACCAGATAGCCGTAGAAGTTGCCCCACTCACGCCGCTCCAGGGTCATCAGCTCGGCCGGCTTGCCGTGCTGGCTCAGCCATTCGCTGACCACCCAGGTGAAATCGCTGCGGGTCAGGTCACGGTTGCCGACCTTGAACAGCTCGCGGCCGAGAAACTCCGAGCCATCGGCTGCCACCGGCAAGCCGGCATCGAGCAGGCGTGAGCGCGGCACCTGCTCACGTTCGACCCGCTCGCCGATCAGCACATGCGCTGCCTGCCCCGGCACGCTGTACTGCGCCCGCACCAGATCAGCAGGCCAGAAGTGCCCGAGTCCGCGCACCGCAAGGATCGTCAGCAGACCGATGGTCAGGATCACCGCGATGGACACCGCGCCGGCACTGAGCCAGATGCCCGGCGCGCCACTTTTGGTCCATTTGTTCAGAGAGTCTCGTTTCATTTGAATCAAGTCTCCCTCAGAGCAACGAGTATTGCTTGCGCAGGCGCTGACGAATCAGCTCCGCAAGGGTGTTCATGACGAAGGTAAACATCAGCAGCACCAGGGCCGCGAGGAACAACACGCGGTAGTGACTGCTGCCCACCTCCGATTCAGGCATTTCCACCGCCACGTTGGCCGCCAGGGTGCGCATGCCCTCGAACAGGTTCATGTCCATGATCGGCGTGTTGCCGGTGGCCATGAGCACGATCATGGTTTCACCCACTGCCCGCCCCATGCCGATCATCAGCGCGGAGAACAGACCGGGGCTGGCGGTCAGCAAGACCACTCGGGTCAGGGTCTGCCACGGTGTGGCACCCAGCGCCAGCGAGCCCAGGGTCAGGCTGCGCGGCACGCCGAAAATGGCATCTTCGGCGATGGAGTAGATATTCGGAATCACTGCAAAGCCCATGGCCAGGCCGATCACCAGCGCGTTGCGCTGATCAAAGGTAATGCCCAGGTCGTGGCTGATCCAGGTGCGCATGTCACCGTCGAACAGCCAGCTTTCAAGGTGCGGGCTCATGCCCAGCGACAGCCAGCCCACGCCCAGCACCACCGGAATCAGGATCGCCGCTTCCCAGCCATCGGGCACCCGCAGGCGTAGCGAAATGGGCAGGCGGCTCCACAGAAAGCCGGCCAGCAGGATACCGACCGGGGTCAGCAACATCAGGGCGAAGATCCCTGGCAGGTTGGCTTCCATGTACGGTGCCAGAAACAGACCGGCAAAGAAGCCAAGGATCACCGTCGGCATGGCTTCCATCAATTCGATGACCGGCTTGACCTTGCGGCGCATGACCGGGGCCATGAAGTACGCGGTGTAGATCGCCGCCGCAATGGCCAGCGGTGCGGCCAGCAACATGGCATAGAACGCCGCTTTGAGCGTGCCATAGGTCAATGGCGCCAGGCTCAGCTTGGGTTCGTAGTCAGTGGTTGAAGCCGTCGACTGCCAGACATGCCGGGGCTCGTCGTAGTTTTCGTACCAGACCTTCTCCCACAACGCGCTCCAGGAAATCTCCGGGTGCGGGTTATCCAGGCCCACGCCGCGCAATGTACCGCCAGACTCGATCAGGATCTGATTGGCGCGCGGTGACAGGGTCATCAGGCCGGCGCCGTCGGTGACCTTCTCGACCAGCAAGGTACGGTGCGCGGTACTGTGGAAAACCCCCAATTGCCCCGTGCTATCCAGTGCGACGAAGCCCTTGCGGCGCTGTTCGGCCCTGATCTGCACGATCGGCGCATCACCCAGACGGAAATCGCGGATCCTCATGAAGCGCGGCTCTTCATCGGTATCACGGACCATGAACCACTGGCTGATGCCGCCACGCGAGTCGCCAAACAGCAGTGAAACACCACCGACCAGTTGAGTCGAGGAGGTGATTTCGGCGTTGGCGTTTTCCAGCAGTTTGTAACGACCATTGAGGGTACGATCACGCAGGCTGAACACGTCAGCCTGGGCGCGGCCATTGATCACATACAGCCACTGCTGGCGCGGGTCGATGTAAATGGCTTTCACTTCAGCCGACAACTGCGGCAACTCGATGCGGCTCTGCTCACGCAGCACTTCACCGGTCTGCGGGTTCTCGCCCAGTTCCACAGCCAGTACATGCAGTTGCGTGCCGGTACTGCCCGCCAGACGCAGATGGCTGCCACTGACGCTGACCGTCACCTGGCCGATGGCCTGGCCCTGCTCGTCCAGGGTCAGTGGCGCCTGCCCGTAAGGCCAGGCAATGGCCGGGGTGATGGTCTTCTGGTTGTTCGGGTAGCTGACTTCATAGGCATGACGGAACACCAGAACCTGGCCGTTGGACAGGCCCACGGCAATCAGCGGCGTGCCGGGCTGGTCCTTGCCGATCGCGGTGATCTGCACACCTTCGGGCAACGGCAGGGCCATCTGCTTGAGCTGCGCTCCGCTGCTGACGTCGAAGAAGATCGCCTGGCCCTGATCGGAGATTCGCATCCCCACCTGGTTCTGCTCCTCGATGCTGATCATCAAGGGTTTGCCGGCAGCCTGCATCCAGGCCGGCGTCATCGGTGCGGCAACGTTCAGGCTCGCGCCCTTGAACAGCGGCGCGACCACCCAGGCCAGATAGAAGAAAATCAGGGTAATAGCGGCCAGCACCGCCATGCCGCCCAACGCGACATACCAGCGAGTCAGGCGATCCTTGAACGCCCGGGCACGCCGCTTGCGTTGCATCGCTGGGGTATTGAAGTCAATGCCTTCGGGTGCGGGACTACGATTCATCTGACTTTCGGTTCATCCGTGCGGCACTAAATGACATAAAAGAGCCCGGCGCCCAACCCTCTGGCGCCGAACTGTCGAAACACACTCATGCCAAGGCATCAGCGAGCAGCCCTGACCGGCGCCTTGAGCCCCAGATCGACAAGCGCCTTGTCAAGAACCGGCTCCGGGAGCGGAATGTAACCATCCTTCATGACGATCTCCTGCCCCTGCCTGGACAGGATCAACTTGAGAAACTCGGCTTCCAGCGGTGCCAGCGGTTTGTTCGGCGCCTTGTTGACGTAGACATACAGCAAACGCGAAAGCGGATAGCGGCCAGCGAGAATATTGGCCTCGGTGGCTTCGAAATACTCTTCACCGGCCTGCCTGGCCAGCGGCACGGTCTTGACGCTAGAGGTCTTGTAACCAATACCTGAATAGCCTATGCCGTTGAGCGAGCCGCTGATCGCACTCACCACAGAAGCCGAGCCAGGCTGCTCGTTCACGCTGTTTTTGAAGTCGCCTTTGCACAGCGCTTCTTCCTTGAAATAACCATAAGTGCCGGAGACCGAGTTACGGCCAAACAGCTGAATGCGCTGATTGGCCAGGTAACCTGTCAACCCGACATCACCCCAGGTCAGGGCCAGTTTTTTTGCGCCACACAAACGGGTCTCGGCAAAGATCGCATCGACCTGCGGCATGCTCAGCCCTTTGATCGGATTGTCCTTGTGCACGAATATCGCCAGGGCATCCACCGCCACCGGCACCGCCGTCGGCTTGTAGCCCTGCTTCTGCTCGAACGCAGAGACTTCTCCATCCTTCATCTTGCGGCTCATCGGCCCCAGGTTGGCCGTACCTTCGGCCAGTGCCGGGGGCGCAGTGGACGAACCGGCCGCCTGAATCTGGATATTTACACTCGGGTATTCTCTTTTGTAGGCCTCGGCCCACAGCGTCATCAGGTTGGCCAGGGTGTCGGAGCCGACGCTCGACAGGTTACCTGACACCCCGCTGACCTTGGTATAGGACGCAATCGACGGGTCGACAGCAGCCAGCGCATGGCTTGCATAACCTCCGGCAGCCAGAGACAAGATCACCATCCAACGCTTGAGTGTCATGCCTGGGGCTCCCGGAAAATACTCATCAATCCGCCCGAATACGCAGAACGGATGACCACTGTATGAACTGATTATGACAATAAGATGAAAGGAAAGATGTTGTAGACCAATCGGGCCTCTTTTAAATCGGGTCGAGGCACAGCAGCC
>NZ_JANJFL010000032.1:4369-35642 GCF_024584215.1 Pseudomonas sp. LJDD11 | reverse complement strand
TGACCTCTGTATGAACTGATTATGACAATAAGATGAAAGCCCAACTTGCGCACGCAAGTCGGCCTTTATCAAAGCGGCTGGAACCAGACCCAGCGCTTGCGTGAAAGCAAAAACAGCCCCAACAGCATGCCCAGCCCGCACAGCGCCGCCACATACCAGGCAGGCCCCATCGGATTCTGTTTAAGCATCAGGGTCACCACCATCGGCGTCAGCCCGCCAAAGATCGCATACGCCAGGTTGTAGGAGAACGACAGGCCCGAGAAGCGCACCACCGGCGGGAAGGCTTTGACCATCACATAGGGCACCGCACCGATGGTGCCGACAAACGCGCCGGTCACGGCATACAGCGGGAACAGCCAGTCCGGATGAGCGCTCAGGGTATGGTAGAAGGTCCAGGAGCTGAGCAGCAGGCCGATGCTGCCAAGCAGCAGCACCCAGCCCGGTCCGAAGCGGTCAGACAGCACGCCGGCGACGACGCAACCGATACTCAGGCAAACAATAGCCAGGCTGTTGGCCTTCAACGCCGTGGCGGCGGCAAAACCGTAACCGGTCTGCAGCAGGGTCGGGGTCATCAGGATCACCACCACGATGCCCGCTGACAGCAGCCAGGTCAGCAGCATCGACAGCGCCACCGAACCACGGTGCTCGCGCAGTACCGCCTTGAGCGGCACTTCCTCGGCCAGCGCCTTGCGCAGTTGCAGTTCGGCGAATACCGGGGTCTCGTGCAACATGCGACGCAGATACACGGCCATCAGACCAAAAACACCGCCGAGCAGGAACGGAATCCGCCAGGCGTAGTCCGAGACCTCTACCGGGCTGTAGATACTGTTGATCAGCGTGGCGACCAACGAGCCGAGCAGGATGCCAGCAGTCAGGCCAGCGGTCAGGGTGCCGCAGGCGAAGCCGATCTGCCGGGCCGGCACGTGCTCAGAAACGAACACCCAGGCGCCCGGGACTTCACCACCAATTGCCGCGCCCTGAATGACCCGCATCAACAGCAGTAACACCGGGGCCCACAGGCCGATCTGCGCGTAAGTCGGTAGCAAACCCATGATCAGCGTCGGGATCGCCATCATGATGATGCTCAGGGTGAACATCTTCTTGCGGCCCAGCAGGTCGCCGAAGTGAGCCATGACGATACCGCCCAACGGCCGGGCCAGATAACCGGCGGCAAAAATGCCGAAGGTCTGCATCAGACGCAGCCACTCCGGCATGTCGGGCGGGAAGAACAACTTGCCGACGACCGCAGCAAAGAACACGAAGATGATGAAATCGTAGAATTCCAGAGCGCCGCCCAGCGCAGAGAGCGACAGGGTTTTGTAGTCGCTACGGGTCAAAGGGCGCGAGGAAGACGCACTATCAGAAGGAACAGAGGACATGACAAGGCTTCTCTAAGGGCATTTCTTTTGAGTGGCAGGCGACAGCGACGCTGGCTGCCTCGCTGTAGCGGGCAGAAGCGCTTGTCCATGGCAATGGCGCGGGTAGGCATCAAAATTGCCTGTATCAGTAATCTTGTTACCGGTACGGGTCTGGCAAGATAGCAAAATGTTGCAAAAAACTCATGAGCACTGCGCGTACCTGTTACAAATACGCATTGACGGTCGTCGCACGAGAGCACGACCGATATACTCGCCAGACACCAGAACCCTGTGCCAGAGCGGCTCAGGCTTCCCGAAAGCTCTGGTAGAGCGTCTTTTCAGCTATCCAAGAGAGTCATGGGTCAGAGGCACCCCAGGCATGATCGAGCTTGAACAAGAAGATCCAATCCCGCAGGGCGATCTGGCCTTGCAAATCACCGCGCTGCCGCGTGAAACCAACGGTTTCGGCGATATCTATGGTGGCTGGCTGGTTTCACAGATGGACCTGGCAGGCACTGCGATGGCCAGCAAGATCGCGGGCGGGCGGGTTGCAACCGTGGCCATCGACCGCATGGCCTTTCTGGTTCCGGTGGCAGTCGGCGAACAACTGACCTTCTATACCCGCACCCAGGAAGTCGGCCGCAGCTCGATCAAGATGCTCGTCGAGGTCTGGAGCGATGACCCGCTGACCAGCGAATGGCGCAAAGTGACCGAAGCCGCCTTCGTCTTTGTCGCCATAGACGACAGGGGCCGGACCCGCTCGATCAAGCGCCGCGGCTGAGTTCAGCCACACAGGCGGGCACAGGAGCGCCGGTTGGCGCTAAACTCGACGGCTTTGGTGCAGTCAATGTCCATAGCCTTTGAGTGAGAACTTCCCATGCCCACGCCCCAGGTTGAATCCATTACCATCGATGAGCTCGAATGCTTGCGCATCCGCCACGGCGACGCCGAGCTGCTGATTGCCCAGCAAGGCGCGCACATCCTCAGCTATCAGCTCGCCGGCCAGCAACCGCTGGTGTGGCACAACGATAAGGCGTCGTTCAAACAAGGCACGCCCATTCGCGCCGGCATCCCGGTGTGCTGGCCATGGTTCGGCAACCTGGCACGTAACCCCGAAAGCGTCCAGGCCATGCGCGACAGCACCGAACCTGCCAATGCCCACGGCGAAGTGCGTATTCTGGACTGGCAACTGCTGGGCATCGGCGAAGACGGTGATGCCCTGCTGGTCGAGTTCATTCAACCCCACGCCGAACAAGGCCTGCCCGGCTGGCCGCACAAAGTCGCCCTGAAACTCAGCATCCGCCTGGACCAGGCCTTGAACGTCAGCCTGGTCAGCTATAACTGCGGCGCTGAAACAGTGACCTTGAGCCAGGCACTGCACACCTATTTCGTGGTCAGCGACGTGCGTCAGGTCAGCCTGCAGGGCGTCGACGGCCTGCGCTATATCGAAACTCTGGAGAACTGGGAAGAGCGCAAGCAGTCCGGCGACCTGGGTTTTGCCGGCGAAACCGATCGCATCTACCTCGACACCCCGCCCCTGCTGAGCATCGTTGACCCCGGCCTGCAGCGGCGTATCCAGATCCAGACCAGCGGCTCGCATTCAGCCGTGGTGTGGAACCCCTGGATAGATCGCGCCCGCGCCCTGCCCGACATGGCCGACGACGGCTGGCAGCGCATGCTGTGCGTGGAAACCGCCAACGTGATGAGCGATGTGGTCACCCTGGCCCCGGATCAGATGCACGTCTTGAGTGTCAGCATCTGGAGCGAGGCGCTGCAGGGCGAGTGATCAGAGGTCAGCCTCGACCACCACCCTCACCTTCGCCGCATCCAGGGCGTAGGCGGCGTCGGCCAGGTCGTTGCTGACCTTCTCGATTTTCAGCCCACCGGTCACCCACAACGGGGTATAGATATCGTCGATCTTTACCCCCTTGGGGTAGCGCACCAGCACCAACTGGTTGGGCGGCGGCGGCGGTACGTGGATACAGGCACCCGGATACGGAACCAGGAAAAACAGCGTGCTGTTGCCCTTGGCGTCGGTCTCCAGCGGTACCGGATAGCCACCCAGCCGGATGGTCTTGCCGTTCATGCCGGCGACCGTCTTGGTCGAGTACATCACCGCAGGCAAGCCTTTGCTCTGCTTGAGCCCGCCCTTGCTGTCGAAGGTCCCCATCGCTTCCGGCGAGTTGTGATCAATCTCAGGCATGGCTTCCAGAGCCTTCTGGTCCGACTTCGGCATCAGCTCCAGCCAGTCGGTTTCCGGAATTTCAGCGCAGGCCAGGGTGGACACCAGCAGCAGGGGCAGCAACAGGAAGCGGCGCATCGTACGACTCGGCAAGACAGATGGAAGTCGCGCATTCTAGCCCTGCGCACGCACGAAGCAGAGGGCAGAAGCGGATGTTTCACGATTTCTTTTTGATCATCCCGTAGATCACCAGCAGGATGATCGCGCCGACCAGGGCGCCAAGAAAGCCGGCGGTCTCGCCAGCATGATAGATACCCAGCATCTGGCCACCGTAGGTCGCGGCCAGGGAGCCGGCGATACCCAGCAAGACGGTCATGATCAGGCCCATGCTGTCATCACCCGGTTTCAGAAACCGCGCCAGCAGACCGACAATCAAGCCGATGAAGATAGTTCCGATGATACCCATGTGGTTTTCCTCCCGATGAATAGAACCCGCCAGGACGCTGTGCATCTTGGCGTGTTGCTATGTGAGGACGGAAACGGCGGTTTGGTTCCGGGGCAGAGCCCCGGATGTTCCGCGATCAGGCCTTGACCAGCGCCTGGACCTGCGCGACCTGACGGTCGAGGGTGGCACGGTCGGCGCTGCGCACGGTGGCGTGGCCGACCTTGCGGCCAGCCTTGAAGGCCTTACCGTAATGGTGCAAGTGGCAATCCTCAACCGCCAGCACGGCGGCAACCGCCGGCACTTCGCCGATGAAGTTGATCATCGCGCTTTCACCCACCTTCGCGGTGGAGCCCAGCGGCAGACCGGCAACGGCGCGCACATGGTTCTCGAACTGGCTGCACTCGGCACCTTCGGTGGTCCAGTGCCCGGAGTTGTGGACCCGCGGCGCGATTTCGTTGGCCTTGAGGCCACCGTCGACCTCGAAGAACTCGAATGCCAGCACACCGACGTAATCGAGTTGCTGGAGCACCCGACCCGCATAGTCTTCGGCCAGCGCCTGCAACGGGTGATCGGTGCTGGCGATCGACAGGCGCAGAATGCCGCTTTCGTGGGTGTTGTGGACCAACGGGTAGAAACGCGTTTCGCCGTCACGGGCACGCACCGCGATCAACGACACTTCGCCAGTGAACGGTACGAAGCCTTCGAGCAGGCATGGCACGCTGCCCAGCTCGGCAAAGGTGCCGGCCACATCGGCCTGGCTGCGCAAGACCTTCTGGCCCTTGCCGTCATAACCCAGGGTCCGGGTCTTGAGCACCGCTGGCAGCCCGATGCGCGCCACGGCGTCATCCAGGTCCTGTTGCGACTGGATATCGGCGAACTCGGGCGTCGGGATGCCCAGGTCCTTGAACATGCTTTTTTCGAACCAACGGTCGCGGGCAATACGCAGCGCTTCAGCGCTCGGGTAGACCGGCACGAACTGCGACAGGAACGCCACCGTTTCAGCCGGTACGCTTTCGAACTCGAAGGTCACCAGATCAACCTCGTCGGCCAGTTGCCGCAGGTGATCCAGATCGCCGTAATCGGCACGCAGATGCTCGCCCAACGACGCCGCACAGGCATCCGGTGCCGGGTCGAGAAAAGCGAAGTTCATGCCCAGCGGTGTCCCCGCCAGAGCCAACATGCGGCCCAGCTGGCCGCCACCGATAACACCGATCTTCATGGAAAAACCTCAGGCGATGCGCGGGTCTGGATTGTCCAGAACAGTTTCAGTCTGTTCAGTGCGGAACTGCTTGAGCGCCGCGTGATACTGCGGATGCCTGGCGCCCAGGATGCTCGCCGACAGCAGCGCGGCATTGATCGCACCGGCCTTGCCGATGGCCAGGGTAGCGACCGGGATACCGGCCGGCATCTGTACGATCGACAACAGCGAGTCTACGCCCGACAGCATCGACGACTGCACCGGCACGCCAAGCACCGGCAGGTGAGTCTTGGCAGCGCACATGCCTGGCAGGTGAGCAGCACCACCGGCACCGGCGATGATCACTTCGATGCCACGTCCTTCAGCCTCTTCGGCGTACTGGAACAGCAGATCCGGCGTGCGGTGTGCAGACACCACCTTGACTTCGTAAGGGATGCCGAGCTTTTCCAGCATATCGGCGGTGTGGCTAAGGGTGGACCAATCGGACTTGGAGCCCATGATCACGCCAACCAGTGCACTCATCGTCGAGCCTCTCATCGGGCGCCCGCAGGCGCGTCTAAAAACAACAAGCCACGCAGGAAAACCGGCGTGGCTTGCTGTACAAAAAATGACCGTCGAGCCGGCCAAAGGCCGCGCAGTATACCCCAAAGTCGAATAACAAAAGCACCCTCTGCGACCATCCGTCTGCCTGAGGGAGTCAGGCGCCAGCAGAGACGGCAAGCAGCCCGGAAAAATCCTGCAAACCTGGCCGGCACGACAGCGGTTTTTCCTGCACCACGGCTCGCATTAGCCATACACCTCGTGCTGGCTGCAGGTGCTTCCCCGACACTGACAAAGACGATTAGGTGAACCTTGAACCGGACTTGCCCGGTTGCCACGTTCCCTGAATGGAGTCTTGAACATGAGCCTGAAACAACTTGGCCTGATACTGGCCTTGAATCTGTACCTCTCAAGCAGCGCCCTGGCCGCTCACGACCAGGTGGATAGTGACCACCTGCTACCGATCTTTCTGACCCTGTTTTTCCACGACCAACTCACCGATCAGGAAATCGCCGGGGTCAAATCTGACAATCTTGACTGGTTTTTAAAGGAGCTAACCGAAGTTACCGGTCGCCGGACCCATGTCATCACCAAGCGCCATCAACCGGGAATCACCGATTTCGGCTACAGGACCGGCGACAGCACCCAGGCCATCGAGCAATGGCGCCAGCGGCTGAGCGCCTACCTGCATGCCAACAACCTGCCCCTCGACTCCCGACGCCACAAGTATGTGCTGGTGACCCGTCACAACCTGACCCACGACGTGGGCGGAATTGCCCGGGTGCAGATGAACGAAGCCATTGCTTCGCTGCGTGCCTACATCAATATCGCCCACGAAGTCGGCCATTTGTTTGGCGCCACCCATGAGAACGCCTATTTCCGCCTGGCCGCCCTTCCACCCTGCCGTACCTTGATGTATCCCAACCACACCGCTCTGGTCGCCAATTGCTATGAATTCAGCGAGTCCAATCGTGAGGCCATCAGGCATTACCTGAAGGATGAATGACCCCTTCGACGTCTTCGCTGGTGCCAGCCGCCGCGCTTTCCAGCTTGCGCCATAGCAGGCGCACGTTGGCTTTGCGTACCAGGGCGCAGCGGTACAGGCGGATTTCCAGCGGCACATGCCAGTGCGCCCCGCCACACACCACCAGTTCACCGCGCTCCAGCTCGGCACGCATGCTCAGGCGCGGAACCCAGGCAACGCCCAACCCCTCCACGGCCATGCACTTGAGACTCTCGGCCATGGCCGTCTCGTACACCGTGGAAAAACGCAGATTGCTCTGGCGCAGCAACAAGTTCACCGAACGCCCGAGAAACGCGCCGGCGCTGTAAGCCAGCAGTGGCACGGTACTGCCGTTGTCCAGATCGAACAGCGGCTGGCCCTGCGCGTCGGCAGCGCAGACCGGCAGCATCTCGCTGTGCGCCAGATGCAGCGAGGGGAAAATTTCGGCGTCCATCTGCAACGCCGCATCCGGGTCGTAAAATGCCAGCATCAGGTCACAACCACCTTCACGCAAGGCATGCACCGCTTCACCGACGTTGGTCGCCACCAGACGGGTCGCAATGTTCAGGCCGTCATTGCGCAATTGAGCGATCCAGCGCGGGAAGAAGCCCAGCGCCAGCGAGTGCGCCGCTGCCACCTGGATAACCTCGCCCTGCCCGCCTTCCAGATGATGCAGGTGGCGCACCACCTCCCCGAGCTGCTCGACCACCGTACGCGCGGTAACCAGAAACAATTGCCCGGCAGCGGTCAGCTCGATGGGCGTGCGCGAACGGTTGACCAGGGTCAGCCCCAGCGCCGCCTCAAGACTGCGGATACGCCGGCTAAAGGCCGGCTGGGTGACGAATCGACGTTCGGCCGCCTGGGAAAAACTGCGGGTCGCGGCCAGGGCGCTGAAATCCTCCAGCCATTTGCTTTCCAGGTTCATCTGGTCCTCCCGGACACCCGTTTTTCACTAAGAAACGCAAAGCGCGATTGACGCGCGTATATAAAGCATAAATTAGGTCAAGTCACATGACATTATGCCGTTAGTGCATGGCATATTATGCAACAGCATTGGTCAAGATTCTCTTGGAGCCCCAATATCAAGGCGCTCCGGCATTATTCATGCCTTCCTTGAGATGACCTCTATCATGTCCTCGCCTGCATCATCGCGTATCGAAAAAGACCTGCTTGGTGTGCTCGAAGTACCCTCCGACGCCTACTACGGCATCCAGACCCTTCGTGCGGTGAACAACTTTCACCTCTCCGGCGTTCCTCTTTCGCATTATCCGAAACTGGTCGTGGCCCTGGCCATGGTCAAGCAGGCGGCAGCCGATGCCAACTTTGAGCTGGGTCACCTGAGCCAGGCCAAGCACGCTGCAATCAGCGAAGCCTGTGCGCGTCTGGTACGCGGTGATTTCCACGAGCAGTTCGTGGTCGACATGATTCAGGGCGGGGCCGGCACCTCGACCAACATGAACGCCAACGAGGTTATCGCCAACATCGCCCTGGAAGCCATGGGCCATGAAAAAGGCGAGTACAAGTACCTGCACCCCAACAACGACGTGAACATGGCGCAGTCGACCAACGACGCCTACCCGACCGCGATCCGCCTGGGTCTGCTGCTCGGTCACGACGCGTTGCTGGCCAGCCTCGACAGCCTGATCAATGCGTTCTCGGCCAAAAGCGAAGAATTCAGCCACGTGCTGAAAATGGGCCGCACCCAGTTGCAAGACGCCGTGCCGATGACCCTGGGCCAGGAATTCCACGCCTTCGCCACCACCCTGACCGAAGACCTGAACCGGCTGCGCAGCCTGGCTCCAGAGCTGCTGACCGAGGTCAACCTGGGCGGTACGGCAATCGGTACCGGCATCAACGCTGACCCGCGCTACCAGAACCTGGCCGTGCAGCGCCTGGCGACGATCAGCGGCCAGCCGCTGGTGCCGGCGGCTGACCTGATCGAAGCGACCTCCGACATGGGCGCGTTCGTGCTGTTCTCCGGCATGCTCAAGCGTACCGCAGTCAAACTGTCGAAAATCTGTAACGACCTGCGCCTGCTGTCCAGCGGCCCGCGTACCGGCATCAACGAAATCAACCTGCCGCCGCGCCAGCCAGGCAGCTCGATCATGCCCGGCAAGGTCAACCCGGTGATTCCGGAAGCGGTCAACCAAGTGGCCTTCGCCATCATGGGTAACGACCTGGCGCTGACCGTGGCAGCCGAAGGCGGCCAACTGCAACTGAACGTGATGGAGCCGCTGATCGCCTACAAGATCTTCGACTCGATCCGCCTGCTGCAACGCGCCATGGACATGCTCCGCGAGCATTGCATCACCGGCATCACGGCCAACGAACAACGCTGCCGCGAGCTGGTCGAGCACTCGATCGGCCTGGTCACCGCACTGAACCCTTACATCGGCTACGAAAACGCTACCCGTATCGCACGCATCGCCCTGGAAACTGGTCGTGGCGTACTGGAACTGGTGCGTGAAGAAGGCTTGCTGGAAGAAGACGTACTGGCTGACATCCTGCGTCCGGAAAACATGATCGCGCCACGCCTGGTTCCACTGAAGGCCTGACGTTATTGCTCCACCGACACCGCTCACCAGGCTGAGGGCCTAGACACCCCTCCGCTTTTTCAGGGGCCTGGAAAATCCTCCAGGCCCTTTTTTTATGACTGCCGATTACAGGACGCAAGGAGGCTCCGGTTTCACCGGCAAAACCCTTAGCACAACCCTCGCAAGCGCGATGTTCTATAGCCGTACATCTACATACAAGAAAACGACTACAGACGTCTCGATATTGCACCGGTATAGTGCGCCCCCTCAAAAACACGAGGCAATAATAAGATGCTGGATTTTTTCGTTCACATAGCTGACCAACTGTTGATCGTGTTGATCGTCGGTCTGGGCGGTTACTTCACCATCCGTTCGCGCTTTGTACAGTTTCGTCATTTCACCCATATGTTCGCGGTGTTCCGTGACAGCCTGCGCAGCAGCTCCGGCCAACTGAGTTCATTTCAGGCGCTGATGCTCAGCCTGGCCGGTCGTGTCGGCGCAGGCAACATTGCCGGCGTCGGCCTGGCCGTCACCCTCGGTGGTCCAGGTGCGGTGTTCTGGATGTGGGTCACCTCGCTGGTCGGCATGGCCAGCAGCTTCATCGAATGTACCCTGGCCCAGACTTACAAGCGCAAGGACTCCGAGGGCCAGTACCGTGGCGGCCCTTCGTTCTACATCCAGTACGGCCTGGGCAAGCGCTGGCTGGGCATGATCATGGCAGTCCTGCTGCTGGTCACCTTCGGCTTCGCCTTCAACGGCCTGCAATCGCACGCAGTGACCAGTTCGCTGAACAACGCCTTCGGCTTCGACAGAGCCACCGCCGGCATCTGTCTGGCGATCCTGCTGGGTCTGGGTTTCATCGGCGGCATCAAGCGCATCGCGGCCATCTCTGACCTGCTGGTGCCGGTCAAGACCCTGATCTACATCGCCGTCACCCTGTACGTCATTGGTCTGCAGATCGAGCACGTGCCCGGCATGCTGCTGACCATCGTCAAGAGCGCCTTTGGCCTGGACCCAGTGTTCGGCGGCCTGATCGGCAGCGCCATCGTCATGGGCGTCAAGCGTGGTGTATTCGCCAACGAAGCGGGCCTGGGCAGCGCACCAAACGTTGCCGCTGTGGCACAGGTCGAGCATCCGGCTTCCCAGGGTGTGGTCCAGGCGTTCAGCGTGTTCCTCGACACCTTTGCCATCTGCACCTGCACCGCGTTGCTGATCCTGCTGTCGGGTATCTACGATGTGGGCTACAGCGGCGACGGTATTGTGCTGGCGCAGAACTCGCTGGCCGCAGTGGTCGGTGACTGGGGGCGGGTCTTCATCAGCGTGGCGCTGGCCCTGTTCGTATTCACCTCGATTCTCTACAACTACTATCTGGGTGAAAACAGCCTGCGCTTTCTGGTCGGCGAGAAGCTGTCGGCCATCGTCGGCTATCGTGTATTCGTGCTGGCGTTGATCCTCTGGGGCTCGACAGTGGACCTCAAGACCGTGTTCGCCTTCGCCGACATCACCATGACCCTGCTGGCGTTCGTTAACCTGCTGGCTCTGGCCCTGCTGTTCAAAGTCGCCATGCGGATCCTGCGCGACTACGACGACCAGCGTGCCGCCGGCATCAAGACCCCGGTGTTCGACTCCAGCAAATTCCCTGATCTGGATCTGGACCGTAACGCCTGGCCGGCCAACCCGACCCAGCAACCGCAGGTCAAAGCGGGCGAGAACGCTGAAAGCGTGCCCAGCGCACGCTAATTAAAGCGCCCCAATGAAAAGGGCCATCGCGTACCGACCCACAGTCCGGTGCGTGATGGCCCTTTTTTTGTGTGCATCAGATGCTTGCCGGGCTGCGCGCCTCCAGCAGTTCGACGATCCGTGGCCATCCGGCCATTCTCGCCAGCGTCAGCGGCGTGCGTCCGTTGCTGTCGCGTACCTGAGGGTCGGCACCGTGGCGCAGCAAAGCCTCTACAAAACCGTAATTGCCCGCCAGGGTTTCGCGGTGCAGGTATTGCTGGCCATTATCGTCGGTCTGCGCAATCAGCGTCGGGTCCTCAGCCAGGTTCTGTTCGATGTTGTCCTGCACGTTGACAGCCATTGGATGTTCGGCGCGCTCCAGTTCAGCCAGTGCGGCGCGGTCTGCTGCGCTGTCGAGGTCGCGAGAAAAGCGCAGCAGTGGCTGATCGATGCCGGTCATGACCAGTTCGACGCTGCCCGGCTCACCGAAGTCCAGCCCCCAGGCTTCGTCGTGCCCGGCCCGTTCGTCAGGCTCCATGTCACTGCGTAGTGCATCGACGGTGAAGGCACCGAACACTCGCCCGCCACAGACATACATCCAGTCATTGAGGTCTGTCAGCGGCGCCGCGACCAGATCCCCGGCATTCAGTGAGGTGACCCAGTGCGGCTCGTTCATCAGCTCGCCCCGCAGGGTCAGCCCGTCGAACAGCACGTCAGTCACCCACATATTCTCCACCGAGGGGGATGAGGCATCGAGGGGCTCAACCGGGAAAGAAATTTTCACCGCCGCCAGGTCCAGGCCCGGCACCACCCGGCGGCGCTCCCAGGAAAGCTCGCGGTACATGAACTTGAATGTGGCCTGGGCCGCCGCGACGGCACGCTGGAACTCGCTGTTTTCGCCTTCGACGGTGTAGATGGGATTTTGCGTCATGCGTCAGATCACTCCTGTCATCGCGCTGGCGTTGCCAAAGCCCATCAGATCAGGACAACGCCCTGGCGTTCAGCGCTCAACGAAGAATAAACCCATTGTGTGACGAGCCGCTCAGCGCACCCTGCGCTCGAACTCGGTCACCCGCAGCATCGAGTCCAGATTACGCTCGATGTTTTCACACAGTGCCTTCATCTGAATCTCATGCTCACTGGTACGGAACGGGCTTTGCAGGTCGGTGCCGATCTTCTCGATGGCCAGCAGCATGAACCCCACCACCGTCGAAGCCAGCGGCGTGAACCAGCCCAGGGTTTCCACCAGACCGATCGGCACGATCAGGCAAAACAGGGTGATGAACAGCCGTGGAAAGGCCACGTAAGGGTAAGGCAACGGCGTATTGGCGATCCGCTCCATGCCGCCCTGACAGTTGGAGATATCCACCAGAGTCGATTCGATACGCGCCAGGCGAATGCTGTCCAGACGCCCGGCCTCATACTCCTTGGCGATCATCAGTGCCGAAACGTTGAGCAGGTCATTGGGGAAATTGTTGGTTTCATGCCGGCGTTCGAACTCGTCGGCACCGATCAGCGCCTGGATCTCAGCGCCACAACTCTCGCCTTTGAGGTGCGCCGACAGGCATTTCACATAGGCGACATGACGGCGCAGCAACACCGCCTTGATCGGATTGGTTTCACCCTCATCCTCGACCAGGGTCAGCACCTGGCGGGCAAAACTGCGCGAGTTATTGACCAGCGCGCCCCACAGGGTGCGGGCCTCCCACCACCGGTTGTAGGCACTGGAATTGCGAAAGCTGGTCAGCACCACCAGCGCCGAACCCAGCAGCGTCAGCGGCATGGCCGGCATCGAGTATTTGTAGTCGAGAAACAGCATGAAATCGACCGTGACGATCACGTCCCAGATCAGCAACCAGAACAGTGACCAACCTACATAGCCGAAGGTTTTGCCCAGGAACCTGAGCTTGGAAATGATGGTTTTCTGCACCGAGCCACCTCGTCAGTGAAAGAGGTGGCAGTCGAACCACCCCGCAGGGCTTTGAATGCCTTTGCTGCAGATGGTTCGACGACTGTTACGATTCAGCAGCCGCTCAGGCCGGCCTTGGGCTGCTCAGCGGCGAAGAAAATCGGCCGCAGGCCAACCCCGACGCAGTTGCCCAGATAAGCCGCCACCAGCCACAGCCAGCCATGCACACTGCCCGAGGCGATGCCGCTGAAGTACGCGCCGATATTGCAGCCGTAGGCCAGCCGCGAACCGTAGCCCAACAGCAAGCCACCGATCACCGCCGCCACCAGCGAACGGGTCGGGATATCCAGATTCGGCGCGAAACGCCCGGCCAGGCCGGCCGCCAACAGGGCGCCGATCATGATGCCGATGTCCATCACACTGGTGATGTCCTGCCAGACCGGGGCAGCCAGCGCCTTGGCATTACCAGCGCTCTGCCAGAACGGCCAGGTGCTGACATCCAGCCCCGCCGCCATGGAAATCTTCGCCCCCCACAAGGCGAACGCCGAGGTAATGCCCCACGGCCGCCCGGCCAGGGCCAGCGTCGCGTAGTTCAGCAGCGCCAGCGCCACTGCGCCCCAGACCAGCACCCACGGACCACGCAGCAGCCGACGCCAGCCGCGATGCGCGCTGCTGACCGGCGCTTCAAGCTGGCCATGACGGCGCTTTTCCAGGCGCACCGTGACCCAGGCAATCAAACCGAAAATAGCCAGATTCAGCAGCAGTGCCGGCAGCCAGCCGAAGCTCTTGACCATCGAGGTGGCCGGCAGCGACGGCAAAGCGAACCACCAGTGCACGTGGTGGGTCGCGATCAGCGAGCCGAGAATGAAGAACACCAGGGTCACCAGCATCCGCGCATTGCCGCCACCTGCGGTAAACAAAGTACCGGAGGCGCAGCCGCCACCCAGTTGCATGCCGATACCGAAAATAAACGCCCCGACGATCACTGAAACCCCGGCGGGCGCCACCAGGCCATTGACCGGCTGGCCGAACAGCGATCCGCTGGCCAGGGTCGGGAAAAACAGCACCACGGCGATGGCCAGCATGACCATCTGCGCACGCAGGCCCGCGCCACGGCGCTCCAGAATGAACACCCGCCAGGCCGAGGTGAAACCAAAAGCGGCGTGGTACAGGGTCACGCCCAATGCTGCGCCAAGCAACAACAGCAGAACCTGGCGCATGCCGACGCTGAGCAGCAAAAACTGCGTACCCATCAGCAACAGAAACAGCGCAGCCAACGGTGCACCGAGCCGGCGCTGGGGCATGGCTGATAGCGAATTACTCATGATGTATCCCAAGCCTGCAAGAAAGACCGCCGAGTATAACGGTTACTGACAACCCCAGGCCCGCCGCAAACGCCCCAGCGCAGCGGCGATCTCTGCTTCGGCCACGGCAGCAAACCCCAGCACCAGCCCGGCCCGCAGGTCCGGCGGCGCGCTGTCGTCCGCCAGCCAATAGTCACTCAGGGCGTTGATTTCCACCCCGACCGCTTCAGCCTGGGCAATCAGTTGCTGCTCACGCGCCAGGCTGTCGACCCGTACCGCCACATGCAGACCGGCGACGGCTTTAGGCATCGCCTCACAGCCAGGCAATGCCTGCGGCCAGCCGCTCAGCAACGCATCACGGCGGTTCAACGCGGCGCGCCGCATGCGCCGGATATGCCGTTGAAAGTGCCCTTGGGCGATGAATTGCGCCATGACGACCTGGGTCGCCACGTCAGAATGGCGCACGTCCAGCGCCCGCCGCTGGCTGAATGGCACGACCAGACCGGGCGGCAGCACCAGATACCCCAGACGCAACGCCGGAAAGGCAACCTTGCCGAAGGTGCCGACGTATAGCACCCGTCCTTGAGCATCCAGTGCCGCCAACGGTGCCAGCGGCGCGCCGCTGTAGCGGTACTCGCCATCGTAGTCATCCTCGACAATCCAGCCGCCATGTTTGTGTGCCCAGTCGAGCAGTTGCAGGCGCCGCGCCAGGCTCATCACGACCCCGGTCGGGTATTGATGCGACGGCGTCACATAAGCCAACTTGCAACCGGTGGCCTGCAATCGCGCGCAGCACATGCCCTCGTTATCGACCGGCATACCCTGCAAACGCGCCCCGGCGATCGCGAACGCGTGCCCTGCCGCCCGATACCCGGGGTTTTCCACAGCCACGGCGTCCCCGGCATTCAGAAGCAATTGTGCACAAAGGCTGATTGCCTGCTGCGCGCCACTGGTGATCACAATTTGCTCAGGGGTACAAGACAAACCGCGAGAAGTTCGCAGATAAACCGCAATCAGCTCACGTAAACGCCAATCCCCGGCCGGGTCGCCATAACCGAGCTGCTGCAAGTCAGGCTTGCGCCAGAAAGCCGCGTGGAGCTTGCTCCAGGTGGCAAACGGAAACAGATCGAACGCCGGGATACCGACCCGAAAAGCCCGCGGCGGTCCACCCTTGGGCGCGGGTAAGTGATGCCTCTCCAGGATCTGTAGCGCATCACTGTGGATAACTTTCGAGAGTTCAAGATGGGTCGATTTTGACGATTTTGTGGATAAACCAGTGGATAAGCTTGTTGACAACCCTGTGGACAGTATTGTGGAAAACTCTGCGGGCGAGGTTTTTTTGAGCGCAATGCGCGACAAGTTGGCGACATAGGTTCCGTCGCCCACCCGGGCCTCGGTAAAGCCTTCGGCATACAGCTGGTCGAAGGCGCGCATCACGCTATTGCGCGAGATCTCCAGCACGGCGGCCAGGTCCCGGCTGGCGGGCAGCCGGGTACCACTGGCCAGACGCCCATCCAGAATACGCTCGCGCAGTGCCTGGTAGAGCTGACGACTCAGCCCCTTGCGCCGGTCCAGAGCAAAACCGGCTGGGTCGAAGGGAAACAGCGGTGCGTCGGTCATTGAATTGGCCCTATCAAATGGCTCAGTAATGGCTCTTACAAAGAGCCATTAGCCTGCCTAGGATGAGTCCATTCGCCAAGGGGAATCTCATGTACACACCCACTGCCTTCCGCGACAACGACCTGCACAGCCAATGGCAACAGATCGAACGCTGCCGCCTGGCCTTGCTGGTCACTCAGGGTGAATCCGGCTTGCAGGCCACTCACCTGCCGCTGCTGCTACGTCGTGACGAAGGACCTCACGGCACGCTGTACGGCCACCTGGCCAAAGGCAATCCGCAGTGGCGTGAGCTGTCCGGCAGCGCTGAAGTGCTGGTGGTCTTTCCCGGCGAGGACGCCTACATCAGCCCCTCGTTCTACCCCAGCAAGGCCGAACACGGCAAAGCAGTGCCGACCTGGAACTACCTGGCCGTTCATGCTTACGGCAGGCCGCGCCTGATCACTGAAGCGGCGCCCTTGCGCGCGCTCCTCGGTGCCCTGACTGAGCGGCATGAAAGCGGCCGCAACCAGCCATGGTCCATCGCTGACGCGCCGGCCGAATACATCGACAAGATGCTCACCGCCATTGCCGGTTTCGCCTTGCCCATCGAGCGCCTGCAAGGCAAACGCAAACTCAGCCAGAACCGCGACGCCCGCGATATCGCCGGGGTCCGCGAGGGCCTGGCCGCCAGTCCTGACCCACAGGATCAACGTATTGCTCAATTGATGAGCTGAAGGAGACGCCATGACCGCTGTACAGATCCGCCCGGTAAACGCTGCCGACCATGCCGCCTGGCTGGGCTTGTGGCTGGCCTACCTGCGCTTCTACGAAACCGAACTGGCCAATGAAGTCAGCGCGACAACCTGGCAACGCCTGCTCGACCCGGCACAACCCTGCCATAGCGCATTGGCCTGGCAAGGCAATGAGGCGGTGGGTATGGTCAACTTCATCTACCATCGTTCCAACTGGAGCATCGAAGACGCCTGCTACCTGCAAGATTTGTTCGTCGATCCACAGCAACGCGGCGGCGGCGTGGGCCGGCAATTGATCGAATACGTTTACGCCAGCGCCACACAACACGGCAGTCGCAAGGTGCACTGGCTGACCCACGAAACCAACAGCACCGCCATCGGGCTCTATGAGCAAGTGGCCGAGCGCGGTGGCTTCATTCAATTTCGCAAGACTTTCTAAGCACAGGATCGCTGCCCATGTCCGACGTACAGCTGAACTGGCAAGCCGCACGCCTGCCCACCTCCCAGGCGCTGGAAGGACGTTTCATCCGCCTGGAAAAACTCGACCCGGCACGCCATGGCGACGACCTGTGGCTGGCGCTGGAGGGTCCGGGCGCCGATGCAAAACTCTGGGACTACCTGCCGTACGGCCCCTTCCAGGCACGCAGCGACTTCGATAGCTGGCTGGCCGGCCACGCCGCCAGCAGCGACCCGTGGTTCTATAGCGTGGTGGACAAAACCACCGGCAAGGTCGAAGGGATTCTCAGCCTGATGTCCATCGTCCCGGCCCAGGGCCGCATCGAGATCGGCCACGTCACCTTCGGCGCGCCCATGCAGCGCACCCCCAAAAGCACTGAAGCCATCTACCTGCTGGCCAAAGAGTCTTTCGCCCTGGGCAATCGCCGCCTGGAGTGGAAGTGCAACGCCAACAACGCCCGCTCCATGCGCGCGGCAGATCGCTTTGGCTTCAGCTTCGAAGGCATCTTCCGCCAGCACATGGTGGTCAAGGGCGTTAACCGCGACACCGCCTGGTACTCGATCATCGACAGCGAATGGCCGCCCCTGCAGCGGGCGTTCGAACAGTGGCTGGCAGAGGATAACTTTACCGGCGGGCAGCAGATCAAAAGCCTGCAAGCGTGCCGCCAGGCTATCTGACTCGGGCGCCTACAACTTCCGGGGCCGTCGCACCACGCCCATCTGCAAACCGAAGGGGCGGAACACGGCATTGAGGGACTTCATGGTCGGGTTGCCCTCGCCCTGCTCGATCTGGATCAGGGTGCGCACCGAGATTTTGCACATCCGCGCATATTGGGTCTGAAGCATCCCGGCCCCTTCCACACGCAGGCGTTTTACCGCCTAGCCAATCTGCAAGGTGCCGTCGGCAATGCCTTGCTGCACGTTTTCGATCAGCAGTGCGCGAATATCCATGGAAAGCTTGACATCCTCCCCGGCCTGAAGGCCGGAGATTCCTACGGCGCTCAGGCGCGGCATCGAGCCGCCCCTGAGTCGCTTCGGTGGGTTCCTGCTGCTGGCGCCATGACCTCTGCGCTCACTTCACAGGCTAACCGGGCGTGTCCCGCCCTTAGTACATTGATCGCCCCGACCACATCGGCGTTGCCTTCAAAACCACATCCCACGCACCTGAACAGCGCCTGCGTCTGGCGGTTGGCCGCCGACACATGGCCGCAACACGGGCACCTGCGGCTGGTATTTTGCGGCGGCACGGCAATCAGCCAGCCGCCGCGCCACGCCAGCTTGTAGTCCAGTTGGCGGCGGAACTCGAACCAGCCCTGATCGAGGATGGACCTGTTCAGGCCAGACTTGGCCCGAACGTTTCTTCCCGGTGCCTCGGCCGTGCCTGCCGCCGACCTGGACATATTCCGTACCTGCAAGTCCTCGATACACACCATCGCGTGGTTTTGGCTGATCGTGGTGGAGCACTTGTGCAGGTAGTCGCGGCGGGCATTGCCGATGCGCGAGTGAATGCGCTGGACGCGGGCTTTCGCCTTGTTCCAGTTGCGGCTGAATCTGACCTTGCGGCTCATCGCCTGCTGCGCTTTGCACAGCGCGGTCTCATGGCGTTTGAAGCTGTTGAGGGGTGCGTAGAACGAACCATCCGAAAGCGTGGCGAACCGGGCAATGCCCATGTCGATGCCGACTGCCGCCCCCTGTGCCGTGGGCTGCTCATCGACCTCGCGTTCGGTCTGGATGCTCACGAACCACTTGCCACACGACTGGCTCACGGTGATGTTCTTCACCGTGCCAGGCACCTCGCGGCTGTTGCGGTAGCGCAGCCAGCCCAGCTTTGGCAGAAACAGGCGGCTGTTGGGCTGGTCGAGCTTGATCTGTTTCGGGTCGGGATAGCGGAAACTGTCGCGCTGCCCCTTCTTCTTGAACCGGGGAAAGTCGGCTCGCTTGGCGAAGAAGTTGGTGTAGGCCCGCTCCAGATCCTTGAGGCTCTGTTGCAACGGGTGAACAGGCGCATCGGCCAGCCATGCGGTTTGCGGGCTATGGCGCCATTCGGTCAGCAACTTGCACAGGCCCGCATAGCCGAGCTTCTTCTCGCCTTGCTCGTGACGTTCCTTCTGCAACGCCAGCGCCTTGTTGAAGACGAAGCGACAGGAGCCGGCAAAGCGGCGCATTTGCCGCTCCTGCTGGCCGTCTGGCATGAGTTCGTACTTGAAGGCTTGAAGTCGTTGCATGCTGCTCTTGAGCCATGAGCAATGAAGACGACATTAGGCGCGGACGGCACGGTGTTTTCAAGGTGCATGCCCATGGGGTCTTTGTAACGAAAGATCGCTGTAGAGGGGCATACTGTGTCGCCGTATTACTGCGCATCATCCTGTGGCGGTGCATCCATCGAACAGCAGCAGACACCCCACGGCAACCAGGGACGGCTACGCCGTCCGCGCTATCCTTCCCCGCCCTGAACGGCGGGGCTTGTCGCGCGACCGATGGTCAATGGCGGGCAAAAAAAAGGGGAGCATACGCTCCCCAAATGAGGTTAACCGTTGTAACTGTGAGGAGCGGTCAGCCTTCGATCTCGACCAGGATTTCGCCCGGATTGACGCGGTCGCCCTTGGCCACATGGATGGCCACGACCTTGCCGGCAATCGGTGCCTGGACTTCGGTTTCCATTTTCATCGCTTCGGTGATCAATACGGCTTGGCCGACCTTGACGGTGTCGCCCTCCTTGACCAATACATCGACGATGTTGCCCGGCATGGCGGTGCTGACGTGGCCTGGCGCACTGGCCTGGCCGCGCTTGCTGGCGCCGCCGCTGACGAACTCGTTGAGCGGCTCGAACACCACTTCTTCCGGCATGCCGTCGATAGACAGGTAGAAGTGGCGTTTGCCTTCAGCCTTGACCCCGACCCCGGTGATATCGACCCGGTAAGTCTCGCCGTGGACGTCGATGACGAACTCGGTCGGTACACCCTCGCCGCCTGCACGGGCCACGCCGCCGGCTTCGGGGATCGGTAGCAGCACTTCTGGAGTCAGGGTGCCCGCTGCGCGCTCTTCGAGGAACTTGCGACCAATGTCCGGGAACATCGCGAAAGTCAGCACGTCCTCTTCGGACTTGGCCAGAGCGCCAATATCGGTGCGCAGTTTGGCCATTTCCGGCTTGAGCAGGTCGGCCGGGCGCACATCAATCAGCTCTTCGCTGCCGATGGCCTGACGGCGCAGCTTGTCGTCCACCTCACCCGGCGCTTTGCCGTAGCCGCCTTGCAGGTAAAGCTTCACCTCGTTGGTGATGGTTTTGTAGCGCTCGCCGGCCAGCACGTTGAAGAACGCCTGGGTACCCACAATCTGCGAGGTCGGGGTCACCAGCGGCGGGTAGCCGAGGTCCTTGCGTACCCGTGGAATCTCGGCCAGTACCTCGCTCATGCGGCTCAGGGCACCCTGCTCCTTGAGCTGGTTGGCGAGGTTGGAAATCATCCCGCCCGGCACCTGGTTGACCTGCACACGGGTATCGACAGCGGTGAATTCGCTTTCGAACTGGTGGTATTTCTTGCGCACTGCGTAGAAGTACAGGCCGATTTCCTGCAGCAGTTCCAGATCCAGGCCGGTATCGAACTCAGTGCCCTTGAGCGCAGCGACCATCGACTCGGTGCCCGGATGGCTGGTGCCCCAGGCGAAGCTGGAGATCGCGGTGTCGATGTGATCGGCGCCGTTTTCGACGGCCTTGAGCTGGCACATGGCAGCCAGGCCGGCAGTGTCGTGGGAGTGGATGAACACCGGCAGCGACAGCTCGGACTTCAGCGCCCGGACCAGCTCACCGGTGGCGAATGGTGTCAGCAGGCCGGCCATGTCTTTGATGGCGATCGAGTCGCAACCCATGGCTTCCATCTGCTTGGCCTGGACCACGAACGCATCGATGGTATGCACTGGGCTGGTGGTGTAGGCAATGGTGCCCTGGGCGTGCTTGCCGGCGGCCTTGACCGCTTCGATGGCCACGCGCAGGTTACGCACGTCGTTCATGGCGTCGAAAATACGGAACACGTCGATGCCGTTGACCGCTGCCTTGGCAACAAACGCCTTGACCACATCGTCGCTGTAGTGGCGGTAGCCCAGCAGGTTCTGACCGCGCAGCAGCATCTGCAGACGAGTGTTGGGCAATGCCGCGCGCAGCTGGCGCAGGCGCTCCCATGGGTCTTCCTTGAGAAAGCGCACACAGGCGTCGAAAGTCGCGCCGCCCCAGACTTCCAGCGACCAGTAACCGACCTTGTCGAGCTTGTCGCAGATCGGCAGCATGTCCTCGGTGCGCATGCGGGTGGCCAGCAGCGACTGGTGAGCGTCACGCAGGATGGTGTCGGTGACGAAAATCTTCTTACTCATTGTTGTATTCCTCACAGGCCGGCGTGGGCAGCGATGGCGGCGGCGATGGCCAGGGCCAGCTCTTCAGGTTTGCGCTTGATCGAGTAATTGGTCAGTTCAGGATGGGCTTCAACGAAGCTGGTGTTGAACTGCCCGGTACGAAACTCCGGATTGCGCAGGATTTCCTGGTAATAGGCAGCGGTGGTCTTCACACCCTGCAAGCGCATGTCATCCAGCGCCCGCAGGCCGCGGTCCATGGCCTCTTCCCAGGTCAGCGCCCAGACGATCAGCTTCAGGCACATCGAGTCGTAGTACGGCGGAATGGTGTAGCCGGTATAGATCGCCGTGTCGGTACGCACGCCAGGGCCACCGGGCGCGTAGTAACGGGTGATCTTGCCGAAGCTGGGCAGAAAGCCGTTTTTCGGATCTTCGGCGTTGATCCGGAACTGCAGGGCAAAACCGCGGTGGATAATGTCTTCCTGCTTGATCGACAGCGGCAGGCCCGAAGCAATGCGGATCTGCTCACGAACAATATCGATGCCGGTGATTTCTTCGGTGATGGTGTGCTCCACCTGCACCCGGGTGTTCATCTCCATGAAGTACACCTCGCCCTCGGCGAGCAGGAACTCCACAGTACCGGCATTCTCGTAGCCCACCGCCTTGGCCGCACGCACCGACAGGTCACCGATATAGGCACGCTGCTCGGGGGTCAGTTGCGGGCTGGGGGCGATCTCGATCAGTTTCTGGTTGCGGCGCTGAATCGAACAATCACGCTCGAACAGGTGCACGACATTGCCAAAGCTGTCACCGAGAATCTGCGCCTCGATGTGCTTGGGGTTGACGATGCATTTTTCCAGGAACACTTCTGCCGAACCAAACGCCTTGGTGGCTTCGGAAATCACCCGAGGGAATGCCTGCTCCAGCTCTTCGCGGCTGTTGCAACGGCGGATGCCGCGCCCGCCGCCGCCGGAGGTGGCCTTGAGCATCACCGGATAGCCAATGCGGTCACCTTCGGTCAGCGCCTCGGCGATATCAGCCACGTTGCCTTCGGTGCCGGGAGTCACCGGCACGCCGGCCTTGATCATGCTGCGTCGCGCTTCGGTCTTGTCGCCCATGCGGCGGATGACTTCGGCCGCCGGGCCGATAAACTTTATCCCGCGTTCGGCGCAGATATCCGCCAGTTCGGCGTTTTCCGACAGAAAACCATAACCGGGGTGCAACGCATCGCAACCGGTCTCTACCGCCAGGTTGACCAGCTTGCGCGGGTTCAGATACCCGGCCAGCGGCTCTTCGCCAATGCTATAGGCTTCGTCGGCACGCTTTACATGCAGCGCATGACGGTCAGCATCCGAATAGATCGCAACCGAGCGAATGCCCATCTCGGCGCAGGCGCGCACGATGCGCACGGCAATCTCTCCGCGGTTGGCGATCAGGATTTTCTTGATCACTGGCTTTTCCTCGACCATTGATTCAGACCTTCCGGGTATCCCGGTCGGCACTGGACTGCCCGTGAACCCGGACAGTCGTCGCTTTATTTTTGTAACAGCTCATGTGACTCGTCGACGCCAAGACACCCTAAGCCGGATCAGCGATAAACAAAAATCAGTAAAAATTGGGTGAAGCATAAGCAAAAGCTTATAGTCAGTGTCTAAAGCCTGAACCGGATGCCAAAAAAATGCGTAACTCATTGATGCGTATGACATTGCGTCAATTACGAATTTTCAACGAAGTGTGCGACCTGCGCTCCTACAGCCGGGCGGCAGAAGAAATGTCGCTCACTCAACCTGCTGTCAGCCTGCAGATTCGCCAGCTTGAAGAGCTGGTCGGCCAACCGCTGTTCGAGTACGTGGGCAAAAAGCTATACCTGACCGAAGCCGCCGACGCCCTGCGCCAGGCCAGTCGCGATATTTTTGGGCGTCTCGAAAGCCTGGACATGCAATTATCGGACATGCAGGGCTCGCTTCAGGGCCAGTTGAAGCTGGCCATCGAATCCAGCTGCAAATACTTCGTGCCGCACCTGTTCGCCGCCTTCAAGCGCCAATACCCGGAAGTCAGCCTGGCACTGGCAGTGGTCAACCGCGCTCAGGTGATCCGGCGTTTGTCAGATAACCGTGATGACCTGGTGATCATGTCGATGGTGCCCCAAGACATGGACCTGGAGTTCCTGCCCTTTCTCAACAACCCGATTGTCGCGGTGGCGCCTGCCGGTCATCCGCTGTGCGAGCAGGCGCAGCTGAGCCTGAAAGATCTGGAGCCATGGCCGCTGCTGATTCGTGAAAGCGGCTCGGGCACGCGCAAAGCCTGCGAGGAATACTTCAAGGAAAAGCGTGTGCACTTCACCCAGACCCTGGAAGTGTCCTCCAGTGAAGCGCAGCGCGAGTGCGTGGTCGCAGGTCTCGGGCTGGCGATGCTGACTCGCCATGCGCTGAGCGCCGAACTGGCCAGCGGCACACTCAAGGAGCTGCCGGTGGCCGAGTTGCCGCTGTATCGCAGTTGGTGCGTGGTTCAGGCCCGGGACAAGCGGCTGTCGCCGGTGGCGCATGCCTTCCTGGGCTTTATCCGCACCGAGCGAGCGCAGATCAGCCGGCTGGCCGAGCGCTTCGACGATCAGAAGACGCGAGGCTGACTTGCCAAAGCTGGTCAGGAACGTCGTCGATATAGTCGCCAAGACTCTGGGTCAGGCGACGTTCTTCGGAGTAGGTTTCGATTGCACGGCGAAACGCCATGCGCCGCTGATCTTCTTGCTGACGGCGGGTTTTTACGGCGCTGTTCTGAATATCATCGTAATGCCGAGCCATTTTCTGTCTCCCAGTACGTTATGCGGGAGCTTCAGAGTGGCTTGCAGCGATGACGATACCTTGGCAAAGGCATGACAGGTTGATGAAATTTCTGGCCGCCGTTACAGACGCTCTGCCACCTTTAAACCAATAGCAAAATATACTTATCTCGCTATCAAACTATTACCCCCCCGAACAACCAGAAAAAACAACTAACAACCGAAAGCCCAACATATATATATACCGCAACCCCGCGGTTCAATTCCCGGATAGTGAATTTACAGGGCGAATAAAGCTTTATGACACCCTGCTGACAATCACAAATAAGGGAATATTAAAGATGAGCATTCAGACCAAAAACTGGAATATCGAATTCGACAAAACACCTGATGCTGAAGGCCTCAGGGTTTCAGGTATCGTTAGCGTTCCTTACGATGCCAGGCTGGAGGCCGCTCCAGATCAAGCATCCTCCGCGCTACGACTTAATATCATCCTGCCCGTTGAATACAACTCAACTGCTACCCCCTTGGTCGACAAACCGGTGTCTTACTTTGAGCCAGGCCCCATGAAATACAACGACGTGCTCATCTTTCATGGAGAGGAACTAATCCTCAAGAGCACCGACCTTCTGATGCTGTGCTAGGCAATCCTCGGTCCAAACCAGCCTCGATCTTCATGCCCTTCGGCGATGATCTCTTCGCTAAAAAATGTCCACCCAAGGAAGACTCAAATGACGATTCAAACCAAAAACTGGAATATCCGGTTCGACAAAACAGCGGCCACCAACAAGCGTGAGGTCAAGGTGTCAGCGATGGTCACTGTGCCGAGCGCTGCCTATGAGCCGGTACTGATCCAGGCAGCAGATCGTTCACCCACCCACCTTCAACTGGACCTGCAGTTGACCGGCGAGCCCGTCTTTGGCGACACCACTGCGCTCGACAAACCCGTGAGTTTCTCGGTGTTCGACCTGATCAGCTACCAAAGCGTGTCTGTCTACCATAGAGGCGAGGTCATCCTGAGCATCAGCGGTATTCAGCCGGCAGCCTGATTTAACCCGCCAGCGTGATTTGCCAGCGATCCTTGTGTTCGCTGGCGCTCGCCATGCCCGGAACACACCAGCCCAGGAAAAACGCGGATCAGTCGTCGTGATTCTTGATCGACTTGGGCGACAGCCGCAGGCTGCGCAAGCTGCGCTTGACGCTCTTGAGGTGATTGACCAGGCTTGGGCCGCGGGCCATGGCCACGCCCATGGCCAACACATCAATGACCACCAGGTGCGCAATGCGCGAGGTCAGTGGCGTGTAAATCTCGGTGTCTTCATGCACATCGATCGCCAGGTTGATGGTCGACAGCTCGGCCAGCGGGGTCTGGCTGGGGCACAGGGTGATCAGCGTGGCGCCACTTTCGCGAACCATGTTGGCGCTGATCAGCAGGTCCTTGGAGCGCCCCGACTGAGAAATGCACACCGCTACATCACCGGGTTTGAGCGTCACCGCCGACATGGCCTGCATGTGCGGGTCGGAGTAGGCCGCAGCATTGAGCAGCAAGCGGAAGAACTTGTGCTGGGCATCAGCCGCCACCGCGCCGGAAGCGCCGAAACCGTAGAATTCGACCCGATTGGCGCCAGCCATGGCGGTCACCGCCAGCTGCACAGCCTGGGAATCAAGACTCTCACGCACTTCCATCAGGGTGTGCAGGGTCGTGTCGAAAATCTTCAGGCTGTAGTCGGCGACCGAGTCGTTTTCATTGATCGCGAACTGACCGAAACTGGCACCCGCCGCCAGGCTTTGCGCGAGCTTGAGCTTCAGGTCCTGAAAGCCGGTGCAGCCAATGGCGCGACAGAAGCGCACGATGGTCGGCTCACTGATACCCACGCTGTGCGCGAGATCGGCCATGGAGCTGTGCATCACGGCCGCAGGATCAAGCAGCACATGATCGGCGACTTTGAGTTCCGACTTGCGCAGCAGGTTGCGGGACTGGGTGATGTGTTGCAGCAGATTCACAGGAAAGACTCGATCAGAAGGTGCGGTGGCAGGTGTGTAGCTGGCTTGTAGTTATACTACATGAGCCGCCAGACGCCCAGCTAAAGGGCACACCCAAGCAAACATCAGAGCGTGCAAGGCGATAACTGCCCTGCCCCGAACGTCATTCAGACCGTACCCTGCAGCTTTTCTGCCAGCACCTGCGCTTCTACCGGCCTGCTGATCAGATAGCCCTGCACTTCGTTGCAGCCCTGCTGCTTGAGAAACTCAAGCTGGGTTTGCTCTTCGACCCCTTCGGCCACTACTTTCAGGCCCAGACTGTGGGCCATGGCGATGATCGCCTGAATGATCGCCGCATCACCGGAGCCTTCGTCCAGACCACGAATGAAGGTCTGGTCGATCTTCACGTAGTCCACCGGGAAGCGCTTGAGGTAGCTCAGCGACGAATAACCGGTGCCGAAATCATCGATCGCCAGCTTCACCCCCAGGCCGCGCAGCTGCTGGAAGGTGGCGATGATGTATTCCACGCTGTCGAGCAACTGGCTCTCGGTCAGTTCCAACTCCAGGCGGTGCGGGTCCAGCCCGGTTTCTTCGAGCACCTGACGCACCAGACTGACCAGCTTGCCCTGGCGCAACTGATACACCGACAGGTTGACCGACACCCGGATCGGCTCCAGCCCCATACGCTCCCACTCACAGGCTTGCCGGCAGGCCTGGCGCAGCACGAACTCGCCAATCGCACCGATCAGCCCGGTTTCTTCGGCAAGGCCGATGAATTCGCCGGGCGGCACCATGCCGCGCTCCGGATGCAGCCAGCGCACCAGCGCCTCAGCGGCATCCAGGCGTCCGCTGCTCAGGCACAATCTGGGCTGGTAAAAGACCCGCAACTGCTGCTCTTCGATGGCTTTGCGCAGCTGGATTTCCATTTGCAGGCGTTCCAGCGTGCTGGCCTGCAAACTCTCGGTGAAGAACTGGAAGTTATTGCCGCCCAGATGCTTGGCATGCTTCATGGCCATATTGGCCTGATTGACCAAAGCGCTGACATCACGCGCCGAATCCGACAGCAGGCTGATACCTACCGAGGCACTGATTACCAGCTCGTGGCCGGCCACCAGTACCGGCGCATGCAGTTTGTTGAGCATCCGGGTAGTGACCCGCGCCAGGCTGGAGAGGTTGGCATAGGTATCGAACAACACGGCAAACTCATCGCCAGACAGCCGCGCAATGGTGTCGGCTTCCGGCAAGGCGCTGCTCAGCCGCCGGGCGATGTGCTGCAGCAACTGGTCGGCCACTTCATGACCCAGGCTGTCGTTAAGCAGCTTGAAGCGGTCCAGATCGATGTGCAGCAAGGCCAGACTGCGCGAGCCCTGGCGTACTCGCTGGCAAGCCTGGTTGAGGCGTTCTTTAAATAGCGAGCGATTCGCCAGACCGGTCAGTTCGTCGAAGTGCGCCAGGTAGCGCAGACGCTCTTCGGATTCACGCTTGAATGACAGGTCGGTAAAGAAGCCGACAATGTGACTGGCCGTTCCCGCAGCATCACGCACCAGGCTCAACTGCAACCATTGCGGGTACAGTTCGCCGTTCTTGCGCGCTTCTACCAACTCGCCCTGCCAATGGCCGGTTTCTTCCAGCGCCTGATGAATGGCCGGGAAGTAGCGCCGGGCATCGCGGCTGCTGGCGATATCGGTGACCTTACGGCCGACCAGGTCTTCCTGGCTGTAACCCGAAACCCGGCTGAATGCCTGGTTGATGGTCAGAATCCGGTACTCGGGGTCGAAGATGACAATGCCTTCGTTGGCCGAGGCAAATACCGTCGCCGCCAGGGGCGGCGGGCTCTTGCTCAACGCCTGGCGAGCCTGCTCCAGCTCCCGGGTGCGCTGTTCGACACGATTCTGCAGACCGGCCTGAGCCTTGCGCAAACTGCGCTCGGCCTGGCGGCGTTGTTCGATTTCTCTGGCCAGCTCTTCATTGAGCTGTTCGCTGCGGCTCTGAGCCTGCTGCAAATGCTCGATCAGCGCCTGATTCTGAAAGCGCTGGATCAGGCTGCGCCGGACCAGACGATTGATCTGCACCACCACCACGATCAGCGCCAGCAACACCACCAGCCCCAGCCAGCCCCAGCCACGATTGGGCACATCTGTGCCCCAGAACAGGTAGATGATCGGCGGCAGCAGGCAAGACAGGCTGAACGTGAAGAACGCCGAAAGGCTCACTGCATAAGCGACACTGGCCGACAGGGTCGCCACGCCGATCATGCCGAACACCCAGGCTTGCTGTTCGAAATTGTCCACCGGCACCAGCAGCATCGCCGCGCAAGCCAGGGTCAGGCCGCTGACCAGCGCGCCGAGCAAAAACCGGTGCCGCCAGGCTGGCAGCGCCTGACGCTCGGGCGCTGCGGCATGAAACGCGGTGACCTGCACGATGCGCAAGCCGACCAGAGCCACCAGCCAGACCAGCCAGATACCCACCTGCCAGTCGCGCTGCGGGCTCCATAACAGCCAGGCGCAGATCAGGCCATTGATGAACATACACAGCGTGGGCAGCAGCGAGCCTTGATAGAGCAACCGGGTGCGCTCGACCTCAAGGTGCGGGGCAAACTGCTGGCGGATGTCCCGACGACGCGTGCCAAAGGGATCGTGCGGACTGAAGCGGAGAGTCATGGCGTCATTCTTGTTGATATTAGGGTGCCTTGAGCGTGTGCGGAGCATACACAAGCACTCGGCAAGTCCAAACAGCCTGAGTGTAGAAAAATTATCGCCTTATTTCTCTGACAACCTTGAGCCAGACAGGTTGCGGCCTTGATACCGGCGCTGCGCCAGCGCGCAATCGTTTGCTGACCCAGACTTTTTATATCCATGGGTGCACGCATGGTTTGCCCGGCATCAATGCAAACCCTAGAATGTCGCCCATGCATGATGACCTCTCCCTTTTGCTCAATTCCCTCAACGACGCCCAGCGCCAGGCAGTAGCCGCGCCCATGGGTCGTCAGTTGGTCCTGGCTGGCGCTGGCTCAGGCAAAACCCGCGTCCTGGTGCACCGTATCGCCTGGCTGATGCAGGTCGAGCAGGCCTCGACGCACTCGATCCTGTCGGTGACCTTCACCAACAAGGCCGCCGCCGAGATGCGTCACCGTATCGAGCAACTGATGGGCATCAGCCCGGCCGGTATGTGGGTCGGCACCTTCCACGGCCTGGCCCATCGCCTGCTGCGCGCGCACTGGCAGGAAGCCGGCCTGGTCCAGACCTTCCAGATTCTCGACAGCGACGACCAGCAGCGCCTGGTCAAGCGGGTAATCCGTGAGCTGGGGCTGGATGAGCAGAAATGGCCGGCCCGCCAGGCTCAATGGTTCATCAACGGCCAGAAGGACGAAGGCCTGCGCCCGCAACACATTCAGGCCAGTGGCGATCTGTTCCTGATGACCATGCGCAGCATCTATGAGGCCTACGAGGTCGCCTGCCAGCGCGCCGGGGTCATCGACTTCTCCGAACTGCTGCTGCGTGCCCTGGACCTGTGGCGTGACCATCCCGGCCTGCTGGAACACTATCAGCGCCGTTTCCGGCATGTGCTGGTCGACGAGTTCCAGGACACCAACGCCGTGCAGTACGCCTGGTTGCGCTTGCTGGCCAAGGGCGGCGACAGCCTGATGGTGGTCGGCGACGACGACCAGTCGATCTACGGCTGGCGCGGCGCACGCATCGAGAACATCCAGCAGTATTCTTCAGACTTCCCCGACGCAGAAGTCATCCGCCTGGAGCAGAACTACCGCTCCACCGCCAGCATTCTCAAGGCGGCCAACGGTCTGATCGTCAATAACAGTGGCCGCTTGGGCAAAGAGCTGTGGACCGACGGCGGCGATGGCGAACTGATCAGCCTGTATGCGGCCTTCAACGAACACGACGAAGCACGCTATGTGGTCGAGACCATCGAGAGCGCGCTCAAGAGCGGTCTGTCACGTAGCGATATCGCTATCCTGTATCGCTCCAACGCCCAGTCCCGGGTGCTTGAAGAAGCGCTGCTGCGCGAACGAATTCCGTACCGTATCTATGGCGGCCAGCGCTTCTTCGAACGCGCCGAAATCAAAAACGCCATGGCCTACCTGCGCTTGCTCGAAGGCCGTGGCAACGATGCTGCGCTGGAGCGGGTCATCAATGTGCCGGCCCGCGGCATCGGCGAGAAGACTGTCGAGGCCATCCGCGAACATGCCCGGCACAGCAGCGTCTCCATGTGGGAAGCCATGTGCCTGCTGGTGGCCAACAAGGGCCTGACCGGCCGCGCTGCCAGCGCCCTCAACGGTTTTGTCGAGCTGATCGACAACCTGGCCGCCAAGGTCATGGACATGCCGCTGCACCTGATGACCCAGACCGTCATCGAGCAATCGGGGCTGATCGACTACCATCTGCAGGAAAAGGGCGAAAAAGGCCAGGCCAGGGTAGAAAACCTTGAGGAACTGGTCAGCGCCGCCCGCGCTTTCGAAAACAGCGAAAACGAAGAAGACCTGTCGCCGCTGGCGGCCTTCCTCAGCCACGCCTCGCTGGAAGCCGGCGACGCCCAGGCCGATGAGCACGAAGACAGCATTCAGTTGATGACCCTGCACAGCGCCAAAGGCCTGGAATTCCCCCACGTGTTCCTGGTGGGCATGGAAGAAGGCCTGTTTCCGCACAAGATGAGCCTCGAAGAGCCGGGGCGCCTGGAAGAAGAGCGGCGCCTGGCCTATGTCGGTATCACCCGGGCCATGCAGCAACTGGTCATGACCTACGCCGAAACCCGCCGCCTGTATGGCAGTGAGACCTACAACAAGGTGTCGCGTTTCGTACGCGAGATCCCGACCGGGCTGATCCAGGAAGTGCGCCTGTCCAACAGCGTCAGCCGGCCGTTCGGCGGCACCCCAAAGGTCAACAACAGCAGCCTGTTCAGCGGTACCGGCATCCCGGAAACCCAGTTCAGCCTGGGCCAGCAGGTCAAACATGCAGTGTTTGGTGAAGGCGTGATCCTCAACTTCGAAGGCGCCGGCGCCCAGGCCCGGGTGCAGGTCAACTTCGCCGAAGGCAGCAAGTGGCTGATGATGGGCTACGCCAAGCTCGAAGCGATTTGACACGCCCCCCGTAGGGGCAGCGTTAGCCGCGGAGCCTTCGCGGCTTAAGCCGCTCCTACCGGTTGGGGGGGCTTTAGGGCCG
>NZ_JANJFL010000032.1:0-4359 GCF_024584215.1 Pseudomonas sp. LJDD11 | reverse complement strand
TCTCCGCCCCCCCCCCCGTGGGCACTCCCTCCGCCCCCCGCCCTCGCGCGCCTGAACCCGCTCCTACGGTATGCGGTGTCTTCAGTGCCGCTTTCAGCTTCATGCAAAAGCTCGAAACATACCTTCACTAGCCAATGGCCTGCACCCTGTGCACCATTGCGCGCGTGCAATTCATAAAAACGGGAATCCCCTTATGCAACGCTTTTTCAGCATCGCCATGGCCTTGTGCCTCAGCCTGACGCTGAGCCTGGATGCCAACGCCGCACGTTTCGGCGGCGGCAAGAGCAGCGGCTCGGCACCGGTTCATCAATCGCGCCAGGCCACTCCAGCCACCCCGGCTGCTGCCCCTAACGCTGCTGCCCGTCCAACCCCTGCGGCCAGCGGCGCATCGCGCTGGCTCGGCCCGCTGGCAGGCATCGCCGCCGGTGGCATGCTGGCCGCCATGTTCATGGGTGACGGCTTCGACGGCATGCAGCTGTTCGACTTCCTGATCATCGGCCTGATCGCCTTCCTGATCTTCCGCTTCATCGCCCGTCGCCGCGCCCAGCAGCAACAAGCGAGCATGGCGGGTGCCGGTGCGCCCTACCAGCGTGAAACCGTTCAGCCGAACAACGCTCCGATTTTCGGTTCGTCGGCTGCGCCCGCTGCGGCCCCGGCGATCAATGCGCCTGCCTGGTTCAACGAAGAGCGCTTCCTGGAAGCCGCCCGTCAGCACTTCCAGGCCTTGCAGCAACACTGGGACGCCAACGAGATGGACAAGATTGCCGAGTTCGTCACCCCGAACATGCTGCAATTCCTGAAACGCGAACGTGCCGAACAGGGTGACGGCTTCCAGTCCACCTACATCGACGACCTGCAGGTTCAACTTGACGGTGTGGATGACCGTGCCGACCGCACCATCGCCACCCTGACCTTCCACGGCGTGTCCAAGAACTCGCGTTTCGACAAGGGCGAAGCCTTTAGCGAAAGCTGGAACATGGAACGCGCGCCAGGTGAAAACCAGCCATGGCTGGTTGCAGGTATTCGCCAGAACGGCTGAACTACCGGCGCCCTTGTGTGATCGAAACCCCGGACTCGTTCCGGGGTTTTTTGTTACCCGTTCGGATAGTTATTTTGAAAGCGGCTTTCGGCTACTGTATAACCCGCGCCATCTAGCTCAGAGGATCCATGCCGTGGAAGAAGTCATCGAACAATTGCGTGAACAGAACGAGCCGGTTCCGGTGCGGCTTGAACTGCCCGACGAAGACCTGCTGGTCGAAATCGAGGAAGAACTGCTGATCAACATGCCATTTGGCTTGCGGGAGTTTTTGCTGCAGGTCAGCGATGTGGTCTACGGCAGCCTTGAGCCAGTCACCGTGACCGACCCGCAATCGCACACCTACCTGCCCGACGTGGCAGCCAATGCCTGGGATGCCGGTGTCGAGCGCGATCTGGTGCCGCTGTGCCAGGATGGCGACGACTATTACTGCGTTGAAGAAGACGGCACCGTGGTGCTGTGGTCTGGCGAAGAAGAAATCGTCACCGAGGAGAGCTGGGAATCGGTCTGGCACTGGGCCCGCGACGTCTGGCTGGAAAGCTGAGTTTCCAGCCAGACCCGCGCGCAAGGTCAATGCCCTGGGGTGTCCTGGTTATTGCCCAGGGTTTCCAGCAGGGCAATCTGCATCCGTGAATGCACACGGATAAACCAGCGCCATAGCACTGCGGCGACCACCGCCGCAACCAGCAGGATGACCACCAGCAGCTCCAGGGTTGGCAGAATGCTGGCTGACAATGCGGCCAGCAGGACGAAGATGACCACCAGCGACAACAGCGGAATCACTTCAGCCACGATCTTGCGCACCCGCTCGGTGTGACGGCCGGCCTTGTCCGGCTTCACGCCCATTTCGGCCAGCAGCATCGACAGCGCCTTGAGCTTGCGGTAGGCGGCGATCAGGAACGGCAGCGACAACAGCAGCGCCGCGCCACAGATCCAGGCCTTCTGATGCCCGACATCGGCCACCCAATCGCTCATGTAAGCGCCGATGCGGCCGGCGAAATAACCGCCGCTGAAGAAGATCGCCACCACCAGCGCCAGGTTGACACCGACCTGCAGCAGAATCCTGCGGATCATCGACGCCAGCATTGCGCTCTGACCCTGCGGCTGGATGCTGCGCAGCCACTCGCCGTACATGGTGAAGACCCGCCCGACACGACGCGGCACCACACCGGCCAGCTTGATCGACAAAGGATCAGCCGCGCGGATCAGGTACGGCGTCAGCAAGGTGGTGATAACCGACACCGCCACGGCCACCGGATAGAGAAAGTCGCTGGTCACCTGCAAGGTCATGCCCAGCCCGGCGATGATGAACGAAAACTCGCCAATCTGTGAAAGCCCCATGCCGACGCGCAGCGACGTGCGGCCATCGTTACCGGCAATGAACGCCCCCAGACCGCAGGAGATCATCTTGCCCAGCACCACCGCCAGGGTGATCACCACAATCGGCCAGGCGTATTCGATGAGAATCGCCGGATCAATCATCAGGCCGATAGCAACGAAGAAAATGGCACTGAACATGTCACGAATCGGCTCGATCAAGCGCTCGATTTTCAACAGTTGGCGCGACTCGGCCATGATCGCGCCGATCAGGAACGCGCCCAGCACCATGCTGTATTCCAGCCGCACAACCAGCAGGCAGAAGCCGAAGCACAGGCCCAGTACGGTGATCAGTAGCATTTCGTCGCTTTCAAAGCGTGCTACATAGGCCAGCAGACGCGGCACCAGCAGGATGCCGACGACCAAGGCAACGATCATGAACAGCGACAGCTTGCCGACCGTGGAGAACACCTCGCCGGAACTGACCGCACCGCTGACCGCGATACCCGACAGCAGCGCGATGATGCCGATTCCCAGAATGTCTTCGACGATCAGCACGCCAAAGATCAACTGGGCAAAATGCTGGTTCTTCATCTTCAGGTCGTTGAGCGCCTTGACGATGATGGTCGTCGAGGAAATCGCCAGAATCGCCCCCAGGAACAGCGAATCCATGGTTCCCCAGCCGAAATACTGGCCAATCTCGTAACCGAGCCAGATCATCAGGAAGATTTCCAGGAACGCCGCGATGAACGCCGTCGCACCGACCTTGAACAGCTTGCGCAGGCTGAACTCAAGGCCCAGGCAGAACATCAGGAAGATCACCCCCAGTTCGGCAAGAATCTTGATCGTGTGTTCGTCATGGATCAGACCAACCGGCGGCGTATGCGGCCCGATCAGAAAGCCGGCGACAATGTAGCCCAGTACCACCGGCTGCTTGAGGCGGTGAAAGACAATCGTCACCACCCCGGCCACCAGCATGATCACTGCCAGATCCTGGATGAAGTCAACAGCATGCATGGCGGGTGTGGCTCCTTAAATAATGGCGCTGCCGCTTGCACGCATGGTCCATAGCGCAGGCAAGGTCAGGTGACCGGCAACGTCGTCAATTGGGTATAGGTGTGGGGAAAACCCTGTGCAAGGGTTTTTGCAGAGTAACACTGCACCCTTTGCCATAAAGCCGGTGCAATATATGGAAACAGATCGGTTACCGCGCGTGACGTAAAATACTCGCCAGGCGTCGCGTTATCTGCACGTATCAGCAAATGCCAGCATAGGCGTCTTCTCCCTACCTTGACCGTGAGAATCAGCAATGGAACCTGGAAACGCGCAACTGACGATGACCGTATTGATGACCCCGGACATGGCCAACTTCTCTGGCAATGTGCACGGCGGCACCCTGCTCAAGTACCTGGACGAAGTCGCCTATGCCTGCGCCGCACGCTACGCTGGCAGTTATGTGGTGACCCTGTCGGTGGACCAGGTGATCTTTCGCGAGCCGGTGCATGTCGGTGAGCTGGTGACCTTTCTGGCCTCGGTGAACTACACCGGTAATACCTCCATGGAAGTGGGGATCAAGGTGGTCACCGAAAATATCCGCGAGCGCTCGGTACGCCATAGCAACAGTTGCTTCTTTACCATGGTCGCCATTGATGACAATCGCAAACCGGTGCGCGTCCCGCCGCTGGAGCCGCAGACCCCGGATGCCCGCCGCCGCTTCATGCAGGCCCAGCATCGTCGTCAACTGCGTCAGGAACTGGAAAAGCGCTATCAGGAAATCAAGGAAGAGGCGCTTTGACATCCTCCCCGCGCTAAAGGGCCGGGATTCCCACAATTGGACGCTCATGCCCGAGCGCGAGAATGTTCTTTGCGGCGTTGACGTCGCGGTCGTGGGTGGCACCGCACCCACAACAAGTCCATTCCCTTATTCCAAGCCCTGCGATACCTCTCGGCCTCGAGTCCGGCAATTGCTTGCAGCTCGAACAGGTTTGGGTGGTGTTTCTCTCGCT
>NZ_JANJFL010000031.1:0-71620 GCF_024584215.1 Pseudomonas sp. LJDD11 | reverse complement strand
TTCGAGTTCCGCCGCCAACTGGACTACAAGCTGGCGTGGCGCGGCGGCTGGCTGATTGCCGTGCCGCCGCAAAATACCAGCCGCACGTGCCCGTGTTGCGGCCATGTGTCGGCGGCCAACCGCCAGACGCAGGCGCTGTTCAGGTGCGTGGGATGTGGTTTTGAAGGCAACGCCGATGTGGTCGGGGCGATCAATGTACTAAGGGCGGGACACGCCCGGTTAGCCTGTGAAGTGAGCGCAGAGGTCATGGCGCCAGCAGCAGGAACCCACCGAAGCGACTCGGGGGCGGCTCGATGCCGCGCCTGAGCGCCGTAGGAATCTCCGGCCTTCAGGCCGGGGAGGATGTCAACCTCAGGTGCGCGGAATCAACTCCTGCCCGCTGCCAAACACCGGGTAAACCACTTCGTCGCTGTCCAGGTCGCGGATTGTGCTCTTGATATGGATGCGCATCGATTCGCGTCCGGGAGCGCCGACAATGCGGGTGCTGTTCTGGAAGTCGACGATGTAGCGTTTGCCGGCTTTGAACTCCACGTCCCGGGCTTCCAGGTTGCACTGGGCGCCGCCGGTGCCCAGTGCATTCATGGATGTCCAGCACCAGCGCAGCGAGTGCTTGCCCGGTGTGAGTTTGAGTGCCTGTTTGCCGGAGACGTCGAGAATCGAGGCGCGGCCGGCGCCTTCGAGTAGCTGATCGTCGACGTGGGTAGCCAGCAGCAGGCGGTGGAAGGGGATGCCCAGGTCGCGGTAGCGAACCGTGGCGAAGTACACCACCGGGGCATCCGGTGCGTTATTGGACAGGTCGTAAGGCGTCATCTGCTCTGGCGCCCAGTCACCCTGGTAATCCTTGTAGTGATAGCCGGAGCAGCCGCCGAGCACGGCGGTGAGCATCATGGCGGCAGTGACTTTGAACGGTAGGGTCGAGAGCAGGCGCATCGTTCTTCCTTGGGGCCCGATAGACCCGAAAAACGCCTTTTTGTTCGCCCATAAAAAAGGCTCTCCTGATCAGAGGAGAGCCTGAAGGGGTGCCCTGCGAGGCACATTTGGAGCATCCATCCCTAGATGGAGGAAAGCGGTTGGCTTGAGGGCACCTCTAAAAACTACCTGCGTGGCCATCGCGTTGTTGAAATCAAGCTAAAAATGCTCATTTACAATATGTAAACTCCGCTTTTTAGCCTGATTCCGCCTAGCGCTGCCTGCCTCGCCTACGTTTTTAGAGGCACCCTTCACCAGCAGTGTGCTACGTCCGTTTGCATTCATCCAATCAATAATAATGAGCTATCAATCAACTTCTGTTGATATTAATGGCGCCATTGGCCTGTCAGAATGCGTCTTTCGTCAGCTCAGTGGTTGCATATGGATATCGACCTGACCCGCACTTTTCTGGCCATCGCTCGGCACGGCAGTTTTGTCGCTGCCGCCGAGCGTTTGCACATCACCCAGACGGCCATCACCGCACGGGTGCAGAAGCTCGAAAGCCATCTCAATTGCACGCTGTTCATCCGCAACCGCGCCGGTGCACGGCTGACGGCCGATGGTGAGGCGTTTGTGGTGTATGCCAATCAGGTGGTGCAGACCTGGGAAGCGGCGCAGCGCAATCTGCCGTTGCCCGAAGGCTTCAATCAGGTGCTGCGCATCGGCGGCGAGGTCAGCCTGTGCAACCCGCTGATGCTGCGCTGGGTCGGGCTGATTCGCCAGCACATTGGTGACCACGCGGTGCATGCCCAGGTGCATGATGCGGCCTACCTGCTGCGGCAGCTGGAAATCGGCGTGCTGGATGCGGCGCTGGTCTATCAGCCGCATTACTGGCCGGGCTTGCAGGTCGAACAACTACTGGAAGAGAAGCTGATTCTGGTGGCAGCGAATAACCCAGAGCCTTATGTGTATATCGACTGGGGCGAGGCGTTTCGGCAGCAACACGACACTGCCTTGCCCGACAAGGCCCGCGCGGCGGTGTCGTTCAACCTCGGGCCGCTGGCCTTGCAGTACCTGCTGGAACACGGCGGCTCGGGTTATTTCCGTACCCGGGTGGTGCAGAGTTATCTCGACAAGGGCGTGCTGCACCGGGTGCCTCGCGCACCGGAGTTCAGTTACCCGACCTGGCTGGTGTATTCGCGCGAGCGCGATTCGGCGCCGTTGCAGCAAGCCTTTGGCCTGCTGCGTGAGCTGGTGCGCAATGACCCGGACTGGTCGCAGCGTTGGGACCCGATACTTTGATCAGACGCCTTGGTTGGCCTGCCACTGTTCGCGGCGTAATTCCCAGATCTGCTTGTCCATCTCGCCACACACGAAGCGGCCTTTCTGCACCTCCACCAGGCGCATGCCTTCGCGCTCGGAAATCCGCCGCGAGGCCTGGTTGTCCAGCGCCTTGGGCACCTGCATCAGCGGCCGCTCGAGGGTCTCGAACCAGTAGCGGTTGATGACCTCACAGGCCTCGCTCATATAGCCCAGACCTTGCCACGCCGGCGCCAGCCAGAAGCCACGGTTGTTGCCCGGTGTGTCATACAGGGAAATGCTGCCGATGCTTTGCCCGGAGGCTTTAAGACGCACCATCCAGTGCCACTCGGTGCCCTTGGCGATGGCCGGTAGCGAACGCTCGCGTACATGAGTCAGCGCGCCGTCGGCAGGGTAGGGCCAGGGCACCAGATGAGCGAGATAGCGCACCACTTCCCAGTGCGGGAACAACTGCTGGATATCCGCGGCATCCTCAAGCTGCAACGGCGTGAGGATCAGGCGCTCGGTGGTGAAGGTCGGGATACAGTCCATGTCGAGTGCGTTCCAGTGTTGATGTGTTGATAAGACAGACGAGCAAGGCAAGCGGTGATTCAGGACCGTCTCAGACCCTGAAATGTGCGCTCAGCCCGGCACTGAAATGCGTGCAGTTAATCCGCAGCATGGCCCGGTAATCGCGGCTGACGGCAAACGCCGAGCCGGGCATCAGCACGATATTGTGGCGGGCCAGCCGGTCGATGAAGGGCTGTTGATCGGCAATGTCAGGGTGCTGCGCCCAGACAAACATGCCGCTCTCTGGGGTTATCTCGAACTGCCAGCCGAGTTTGCTCAGGGTGCGCTGGGTCTTGTTCTGCTGTTCGATGAGTTTCTGGCGGATCTGCTTCATGTGCCCGGCGTAGGTGCCGTCGGCAAGGATGGTGTTGACGAAGCGCTCGCAGAATGCCGGTACGGCCACGCAGGTCAGCATCTTCAGGCGGGTCAGCGGCTCGACCAGCGCGGGCGGGCAGGCGATGTAGCCGACCCTGAGCGAGGCTGACAGGCACTTGGAAAAGCTGCCGATGTAGATCACCCGCTGTAGGTTGTCCAGCTCGGCGAAGGTCTGCCGGGGGGTGGGGCTGAAGTCGCCATAGACGTCGTCCTCGACGATATGAAAATCGTGCTTGATCGCCAGGCGCAGCACATTGAAGGCGTTGTTCGGGGTGATGTTGCCGCCGGTGGGGTTATGGAAGGTGCTGTTGCAAAAAAAGGCCCTGACCGGCTGCCGTGCCAGGTGACTTTCCATCTCGGTGATGTCCGGGCCCTGTGGCGTGCGGCGAATGCCGAGCACCTCGGCACCGGCCAGCTGGAGCAGGCGAATCAGGTTGCCATTGCAGGGCTCGTCGACGAACACCGCATCGCCTGGCTTGATCAATAGCCGGGCCACCAGATCCAGCGCGTGGGTCGCGCCCAGGGTGGTGAGGATCTGGCCAGGGCGCGGATCGATGCGGGTCAGGCGTTTTATGTGCACACACAGTTGCTGACGCAGTGCCGGGTGGCCGCAAATGTCGCCGTACTCAACCAGCGAGCTTTGCTCCAGCCGCGCGGTGCGGCGTATGGCCTTGGTCAGCAGCTCGGTGTCTTTCCAGGCCGAGGGCAGCCAGCCACACCCAAGCTTGGTGAGGTGCGGACCTCCCTGTAGCAGGTTGAACAGCGGATCGCCGGCCATGCTCTCAGGTTCTGCTTGCGGTGGCCGGGCATGCACGCTGGGCGCGACGAAATAGCCACGGCCCGGTTGCGCGATCAGCCAGCCTTCGCTGACCAGTTGAGTACAGGCTGAAACGGCCTGGTGATAACTGGCCGCCCGCTCGGCCACGAACTTGCGGATCGACGGCAGGCGTTGCCCGGCGGTCCATTCACCGGCCTCCAGGCGTCGTTTCAGTGCGGCATGGAAAAGATTTACGGTCACGGCCTGCCCTGGCGAACTGTTAGAAAAATTAGCCTAACAGTTCGTTACAAAGCGTGTCGACTGTGCGCGTATGTCGGTTTGGCAGGGTGCACTATCGCAGTCTGGCCCCACCCGAACCGACGAGCCAAACAATGAGCCGATTGCCCCGCACAACCTGGCTGTACTTCACCGCCCAATCGATCAACCTCACCGCCGCAGTGATGTCGGTGACCATGGCTGCCACAGTGGGCGCCGCGCTGGCGCCGACCCCGGCACTGTCCACCGTACCCTACGGTTTTCAGTTTCTGCTGCTGATGCTCGCCACCTACCCGGCTTCATGGCTGATGAGCCGGTTGGGGCGCAAGCGGTCGTTTCTGTTGGGGTGTGTGCCGTTGGCACTGGCCGGTATCAGCGGCTATCTGGCGGTGGTGCAGCAGAGCTTTGGGTTGTTGATCACCAGCCACGCGGCGCTGGGTATCTATGTGGCCTTTGCCAACTTCAACCGCTTCGCGGCCACTGACAACCTGGAACCCGGCCTCAAACCCAAGGCCATTTCGCTGGTGGTGGCCGGTGGTATAATCGCCGCCGTGGTTGGGCCGACCCTCACGCAAGTACTGCGCGAAGCCGGTGCCTATCAGGCGTTTTCCCTGTGCTATGCCGCGTTCATCGGTCTTGCGATATTCGCTGCGCTGGTGACCCTGTGCCTGCCGGAGACTCCCGCGCCCGTGGCCAAGCCATCCCTGGCACGGGCCAGCCTGTTATCGCTGCCCAGCGCACCGATCATGCTGGCCATGGCGGTGGCTGCGCTGAGTTATTTCATCATGAACCTGCTGATGATCCAGGCCTCGCTGCACATGCAGCACATGCACGAAGACTTCACCGCCATGCGCCTGGCCATCCAGTGGCATGTGATCGCCATGTTCGCCCCGTCGTTCTTCACCGGCGTGCTCATCGAGCGGCTGGGGCTGCGCACCACCTTGTGCCTGGGGTTGCTGATGCTGGCCGGCTGCGCGCTGCTCAATATGATTGCCCATGGATACTGGGCGATGAGCAGTGCGCTGATCATCCTCGGCCTTGGCTGGAACCTGACTTACGTCGGTGGCGGGGCGCTATTGGCCCAACTGCTTGAGGGACATGGACAGACATTCAAGGTGCAGGGCCAAAACGATCTGTTGATCGCCATCTTTGCCACGGCAGGTGCCTTCGCGCCAGCGCTGTTGCTGAGCAGCCTGGGCTGGCAGGGCAGTAACCTGCTGTGCGTGGTATTGGCGTTGGTGTTGCTGGTCGCAATAGTGAAGGTGCTGAAGGGGCGGGGAGTGTCACCTGCTTCCATGGCGTGATCGGCTGACCATCTGGCGGCTGGCTTTTGAGTCCGCAGCACGTTGCGTATACGTTACATCGCATCTGTGTTGTCACGTATTCACGACATGGACCACGGAATCATCGCCTCAGATAAAAAATTATCGAACCTTGCTCGGTCCCGGTGGGAGTTGGCTTTGCCAACGAATGCATCGGCACATCCACAACGAAAGCGATGGTCTTGCACAAAACCATAGAGCCCTACAGGACCGCGCATACCTTAACTGATCGGCATTACGAGTAGGCTCGAGCCGCGAAGTGCTTCGCGGATAAATCCGCTCCTACGAGCCCCCGACCGGAATCAGCACTTCCACGCAAAACCCGCCCTGTGGCCGGTTGGCAAAGTTCAGGGTCAACCCCAGGCGGCGGCAGATCATCTCGACGATCGCCAGCCCCAGCCCGGCACCTTCGGGGTTGTGGGCGCTGTAAAAGCGGTCGCACAAGCGCTGCAGTGCTTCTTCACTCACCCCCGGGCCTTGATCGAGCACCTGCATGCGCATCTGGCTGGCGCTGTTACGGCTCAGGTGCACGCGCACTTCGCTGCCGGCCGGGGAGAAGGTCAGGGCGTTGCTGATCAGGTTTTGCAGCATGATGCTCAGTGAGGCCGGCTCGCTGTTCAGTTGGCAATCGTCTGTACTGTCGAGCACCAGTTCAACGTCTTTGCGCAACGCCAGCGGGGTGAGTTCGGCGAGTTCTTCGCGCATCAGTTCGGTGAGGTTCAGTGCTCGGTTTTCCTGAATACCCGGCTCCAGACGGGCCATGGTCAGCAACTGGCTGGCGATACGGGTCATGCGGCCAACGCCCTGTTGCAGAAAGGCCAGGGCTTCGGCGCGTTCTTGCGGGTCACTGGCCTGCTGTGCGTTACGTACGTGGATGTCGAGGATCGCCAGCGGCGTGCGCAGTTCGTGGGCGGCATCGGCGATGAAGCGTCGCTCGCGATCGAGCATGGCGCGCAATTGCTCAAGCAGGTGGTCGAGTGCCGAGCGCATCGGCTCCAGCTCCGGCGGTTGCGGTTCGTCAGGCAGCGGGTCGAGGCTGCTGTGCGGGCGGTTGCGCAACTGCCGGGCCAGGCGTTGCAACGGGCGCAGCCCCCAGCCCAGCAGTGCCCAGATCAGCAGGGTCAGCACCGGCAGGCCAAGCAGCATCGGCAGCAAGGTGTGGTGGACGATTTTCTGGATCAGGTCCTGACGCAAGTCATCGCGCTCCCCGACCCAGATGCGGATACCCAGGGTCTTGTCTTCCAGCAGTACGCCACACCAGTCCTGGCCCTGATACATCAGGTCATGCAGGCCGGGCGCCGGTACGTCTTCGATGACCGGGGCGGTTTCGGAGCGCACCAGCAGCGATTGATCAGCGGCCCAGATCTGGAAGGCCAGATTCATCTCGTAAGGGTGGGACAGAATGCCCTGGCCTGAGCGGTTCAGCGCCGTCTCCAGCGCCTCTTGCAAGGCTGGCCAGTCACGCTGGGGCGGCGCTTGCTGCAGTACGCCTTGCAGCAACCGTGCGGCCTGCACCAGTTGTGCGTCATAAACGTTTTCGATTTCCCGGTGGCTGTCGCGCACAGCCAGCCAGGCGAGAGTCAGGCTGCCGACAATCATCAACAACAGGGTTGGGGCCAGAATGCGCGTGCGGATGGAAATCACGGCTGGCGCTCCACCAGATAGCCGACGCCACGCACGGTACGAATCAGCCCCGTGTAGAGCTTCTTGCGCAGGTTATGGATCAGCACTTCGAGCGTGTTGCCCGGACCGCTGTCCTGCCAGCCATAGAGCGTACTGCTCAATCGCTCGCGGGTGACCACCACGCCGGGGCGGGCCAGTAACTGATGCAACAGTTGATATTCCATAGGCGTCATCGGCACCGTGTGGCCTTGGTAAAAAACCTGCTGGGTGGCCGGGTCGAGGCTGACGCCTGCGTATTCCAGACGCGGTTGTGCGCGCCCCTGGCTGCGGCGTAGCAGGGCGCGGATACGGGCTTTGAGTTCGTCCAGGTCTACCGGCTTGACCAGATAGTCGTCAGCCCCGGCATCCAGGCCTTGAATCCGGTCGGCAATTGCATCGCGGGCAGTGAGGATCAGCACCGGGACACTGCCTTCGCTTTGCCCGCGAATACTGCGCAGCAAGCTGATGCCATCGAGACGTGGCAGGCCCAGGTCCAGCAACACCAGGTCGAAGCGTTCGCAGTGCAGGGCGTGTTCAGCCTCCACGCCATCGGCCACCCAATCCAGGGTATAGCCTTCGCCACGCAGCGCGACGCGGATGCCCTGCGCGAGTGAGCGATCGTCCTCTACCAGCAATACCCGCATGGTCTGTCCTCCGGTTGCGGCCCGGCCATCATCGCGATTCAAACGCCGTCTGCCAGTCAGCAAATGTTACAGCTCGTTACTCGTTAAGGCTTCATTAAGCTTCGCGCGGCACCGTAGCGGCATCCATCCCAAAAGAGGTGCTGTCAATGTCCCGTCTGCTGCGTTTTGCTCTGCTTCCTTCCCTGTTGCTGGTCAGTGCCGGTGCCATGGCCGGCCCGCAATGCACCACTGCCGAACGCTCCACCTGGCAGGACGCCGAAGCGTTCCAGGCCAAGCTGCGCGAGCAGGGTTACCAGATCAACAAGTTCAAGATCACCGACGGCAACTGCTACGAGATCTACGGCTTCGACAAAGACAAACGCAAGGTCGAGATCTACCACGACCCGGTCAGCGGCAAGGCGGTCAAGACTGAGGTCAAAGGCTGATGGCTGCGGCGACGATCCGCCTTTGGGACCCTTTAGTGCGGGTGTTCCACCTCTCGGTGGCCGGGGTGTTCGTCGCCAACTATTTCTTCAACGAAGCCGGTGACAGCTGGCACGTCTGGCTCGGCTATTACGTTGCCGGCTGGCTGGCGGTGCGCACGGTGTGGGGCTTTGTAGGCCCGCGCAGCGCCCGCTGGGCCGACTTCTGGCCGACCCCGGCGCGCTTGCACGCGCATCTCAGTGCGCTGCGTCAGGGCCGTGACCATCACCGTCTCGGCCACTCACCGTTGGGGGCACTGGTCATGGTGCTGATGATGATCGCGCTCGGCGGGTTGGCCGTGACCGGCTTTCTGATGCAGGAAGTCGACGCCCTGTGGGGCGTGGACTGGCCTGAAGACCTGCACCGCTGGATCGCCAACAGCCTGGCCGGGCTGGTCAGCCTGCATCTGCTGGCCGCCGTAGTGGAAAGCCTGCGGCTGCGCGAAAACCTGCCGCTGTCGATGCTCACCGGCCGCCGCCGGGCACGCCCCGACGATCACTGATACCCAGGACCTCCCATGCTTTTGACCTTGATGCGTTCTGGCCCCGCGCGGCACAGCGGGGTGCGGCCGTGGCTGACCCTGCTGGCGCTGGCCACGTTGAGTTGCGTGTTGCTGCTGGCCGACGACTTTCTGCAACAGCTGTACACGGCGAACAATCGCGCCGAGCTGGAGGCGTCATTCGTTGCCGGTCTGTGGGTGTTCAGCCTGGCCTTGTGGTTGTGCAACCTGCGCTGGCTGGTGGCGGGTATCTTGCTGCTTTTCGCGTTCATGCAGACCCTGCAACTGGCCAATATCAGTTTCTTCGGTGAACCGCTCAATGCCATCGACATCCAGGCCATGCTGGGTGACGGTGCCGAGGTTCGGCAGGCGGCGTTGCACAGCTTCAGCCAGCATTGGCCGGTGCTGCTCTGCGTTGCGCTGCCCTATGCCGCGCTGTTGCTGCTGCACCTGCGTTTGCCAGGCCGCGTGGCGTTGCCATCAAGCCGCTGGGCGCTGGTGCTGATTGCGTTGGTGTTGCTGTCCAAACCCTACCGTGCCACCTACCGCAATCTCGATTCGTTCACCGCCAGCGCCAGCCGCAGCGGCCTGCATAACAGCCTCAATGCCTTTTCGGCCTGGTCGGTGCGGCTGGCGCTGCGCCCGGAGCCGGTGCTGCCGCCAATGGCCTACGCGCCCTATCGCATGACCGCGGTGCCAACCAGCGCCAGACACGTGTGGCTGGTGGTGGCTGACTCGTTGCGCAGCGACCGGCTGGGGGTGTTTGGCTATGAGCGCGACACCACCCCGAACCTGCATGCCTATCTGCAAAATAATCCGCACGCGGTGGTGCGTCCCGGTGTTTCCGCCGGGGTCGCGACTGACGTCAGCCTGCCGTACCTGCTCAATCCGATTCGTGAGCCGGGCCAGGACAACCTGATGCGCAGCGGGCAGATCAACCTGTTCCGTTTTGCCCGCGAGGCGGGGTTTCGTACCCACTGGATTTCGTCCCAGGAATCCAAGTTGCTGGCGCATCTGGGCAGCCGCTACCTGGACGTGTCGATCACCCGTGAAGACCACCCGCTGCGCTTTCTGCAACGTCAGGACAAAGCGCTGTTGGACATCCTCGATCAACAGCGTTGGGCCGAGCGCAACTTCGTGGTCATGAACCTGCGCACCGCGCACCTGCCGTACGCGCAGAACTACCGCCACGAACAGACCCCGCGCCCCTGGCCAGACCGCGGCCCGAACGGCCAGGCCAACGCCTACGACAACTCGGTGCATTACCTCGATGGCCTGCTGGGTGAAATCCTGGCCGACTTCGACCGGCTGGAGGGCGAGCGTTACCTGATCATCACCGGCGACCACGGCCAGCGGCTCGGCGAGGACGGCAAATGGGGTCATAACGATTTGGTGCCCGAGGTCAGTGACGTGCCGGTGATTGTGGTCGCCGGTGGTGCGCCGGCCGAGGCACTGGAAAGCATCAGGCGCGAACGCTGGATCAGCCATAACGAAGCCGCTACCTGGCTGGCCAAACGGCTGGGCACCCGTATCGACAACCCGAACCTCAAGCCGGGCGAGCACTTCGTGCATGGCAAGCTGCTGTTCAGTGACAACTTCATCCAGCGGGTCTGCGAGTCAGCCAATGGGCTGGTGCATCATGAGCCGCAGCAACTGAGCATGTTGCTCAAGAAGGAGGATGTCTCGCCCTGTATCTGATGAGTCTTCTGACACAGCGGATTCAGTGATCTTGCCGGCCCCTTCGCCTGCAAGCAGGTTCCCACCGGATCAGAGTCGGGCCGGCTGCTTGAGCTTGACGCAGGCCCGGTGTGAGCTCAGCCAACGAATGCCATGGCACATTCACAGCGAGAGTATTGGTTCTGCGCAGTTCCATTGCTCAATGGTATTTTTTTCGAGCGCACCCGTTTTCTCACATCAAAAATCGCTGACTAAAAAGGCAAATCTTTCCTGCGACAAATTGTCCCTTTACGCACGTCCGTTCGTTATATCTTTTGTCTAATTCGCGCCTTAGAATCCGCGCCAAATTCCGGATGCTGAATTGCCAGATCGTCGACAGGACGGACCCAACCGACTGCCCGTCAAACAATTGCACGCATCATCGTTGTGGTTGTTGAAAACTCAGAGGGCGTTGTGTCTCGTAAATTGTTGGCGTTGGTCCTGGGGCCATTGCTTGGGCTGTTCATTGTCAGTCTCGGTAACGGATTCATCTCTTCCCTGACCTCCTTGCGGCTCGATTCCGCCGGTGTGTCGGACACCTTGATCGGTTTCATCTCTTCCGGTTACTTCTTTGGCCTGGCCATCGGCGCGCTGTTCGGCGACCGCCTGATCGAGCGTATCGGGCATATCCGTGCCTACAGCAGCTTCGCGTCGCTGACGGCAGTGACCTTCCTGCTGCAGGGGCTGATTTTCGATCCGTGGGCCTGGCTGGTGTTTCGCCTGATCAACGGCCTGGCCATCGTCGGTATCTTCCTGGTCGTGGAAAGCTGGCTGCTGCTGTCGGGCGACCAGAAAATGCGCGGCCGCCTGCTGGCGATCTACATGATCTCGTTCTATGGCGCGGGCATGTTCGGCCAGATGCAATTGGGCGTCATCAATGCCCTGGGTGACACCGCTCCGTTCATGATTGCCGGCATGCTCGCCTCGCTGTCGGTGCTGCCGATGGTGATCCTGCCGCGCAACACCCCGGAAATGGGCAACGTCGAGCCGCTGATGCCCCAGGACTTGCTGCGCATCACCCCCACCGGGGTGATGGGCACCTTTGGTTCGGGTATCACCATCGCCGGCATGTACGCGCTGTTGCCGGTGTACCTGCAACGGGTCGGCATGGACATCACCCAGGTCGGTTACCTGATGGCCTGCGTGATCTGCGGCGCGATGCTGCTGCAGTACCCGGTGGGCCGCTGGTCCGACCGCCAGGACCGGCAGGTGGTGCTGATTGCCCTGAGCGCCTTCTGTACCGTGCTGTCGGTGCTGATCCTGGTGTTGCCAAGCTCGATGATTCTGCTGGCCGTCATGCTGTTTCTGCTCGGGGGCGGGGTGTTCGCCCTGTACCCGGTGGCGGTCGCCCATGCCACGGACAACGTGGCGTCCAATGAACTGGTGCGGGTGATCCAGGGCATGCTGCTGATCAACTCGGTCGGTTCGGCGCTCAGCCCGTTGATCATCTCGCCGGCCATGAAACAGATGGGCGACAGCGGCTTCTTCTGGTCGTTTGTAGCGCTCAACAGCCTGATGGCGCTGTTCTTCCTGTGGCGGCGCAAGGTCCACCCGGCCTGCACGCCGACCGCACCATTCGAGCCGACCGTGCAGATGTCGCCGGTGGGTGCCGAAATTCGCGTCACCGACGAACTGGTGCAGGCGACCCTGGAGCGCGAGCACCATGAGGAAGAGGTGGCCGCCGAGGCTGCCCGCGCACCTACGGCCGAAGCGGCTCGTTAAACGCACCGTAGCGCTAATGCCGATCTGAGGCGGCCTCGGTGGGAGTGGCCGGCCGACGCTCCAGTTGCCGGAATGCCGGACTACAGCGATAGGGCCAGTAAAACCGCTGTATCTGTTGTGGATGCACAGCAGTATTCGTCGGCAAGCCAACTCCCACCTGTCCGGCGTAATGCCCACTACTTGAGCACGTCGCTAACTCGGTGGGAGTCGGCTCAGCCGACGAATGCTGTGGCACATCCAACGACACTGCTTAGGGCTTGTATGGGGCCATAGAATCTCCCAGCGATCCGGAGTAGTGCCTGTTATTTTGGCACGACTTACTGCGATCATCTCCATCCCCCCAAACTGCCATCCGGCTCACCGGCCCGGCGCTGGAAATACTCACGCAGGTGCTCGATAAAGCACGACACCTTGGCCGACAGATTCAACCGTTCCAGGTACACCGCGTAGATATCGGCCGGCGGTGTTTCGTACTCTTGCAGCACTTCCACCAGCCGCCCTTTGCGTAAATGGTCGGCCAGGTTCCATTCGGCACGCATCAGAATGCCGTGGCCATCCAGTGCCCAGTTCAGCGCCACCTCACCGTCGTTGGTGCTCAGGTTGCCGCGCACTTTCACCGATTCACTGTGCTTGCCCCGGCTCAAACGCCAGCTGCCAAAGGCCGACTCGTTCTGGCGAAGCACGATGCAGGTGTGTTGCGCCAGGTCTCTGGGCGTTTCTGGCGTGCCGCAGGCTTTCAGATACTCCGGTGCGGCACACAGCAGGCGGCGGTTGCTGGCGATCTTGCGTGCAATCAGCCGTGAGTCGGGCAATTCACCGAAACGAACGGCCACGTCGATGGCGTCATCGGGCAGGTGAATGGGCCGGTCGGTCAGGTGCAGTTGCACTTCGACCTCCGGGTAACGCTTGGCAAAGCTGGACACCGCAGGCCCCACATGGGTACGGCCAAACCCCAACGGCGCGTTGACCCGCAGCAGCCCCTTGGGCGCTGCCCGACTGCTGGACACCTGGCGCTCCATCTCTTCGATTTCACCAAGGATGCGCTGGGCGTTGACCAGATACGTCTCGCCCTCGGCGGTCAGGCTGATGCTGCGCGTGGTGCGGTTGAGCAGGCGCACGCCGAGGCGCGATTCCATTTGGGCAAGACGTTTGGAAACCGCTGGCGGGGTGAGATTCAGCTCGCGGGCAGTGGCGGCCAGGCTGCCGAGCTTGACCAGCAGGGTGAAAAAACCGAGTTCCGATACCGGGTTCATCATTAACCTGTAAGCAACAATGAAGTGAATTTCATTGTATTACCGCATTTCTGAAAAACCAGTAACTTTCTCTCCCGTGATTAACCACAAAAAATCCGGGTTATTAGTGGCCGCTGACTCAGCCACTGGATAACCGGGCCGCCCGTACATCCGACACAAAAATAATGCGGAGAAGGCAATGGTCTTACGACTCTTAAGCAAGCTGTATATCCAGGTATTGATCGGTGTGACTGCCGGTGTGCTGATCGGTGTGTTCTGGCCCCAGGTCGGCACCGATCTCAAGCCCCTGGGCGATGCGTTCATCAAACTGATCAAGATGGTCTTCGCGCCGATCATCTTCGCCACCGTGGTGCTTGGCATCGCCAAGATGGACAACATGAAGGAGCTTGGCCGCGTCGGCATGCGGGCGCTGATCTACTTCGAAATCCTCTCCACCTTCGCCCTGGTGCTGGGCCTGATCGTGGTCAACTTCGTCAAGCCCGGTGTGGGCATGAACGTTGACCCCGCGACGCTGGATATCAAGAGCATCTCCAGCTACACCGCCGCAGCGGCCAGTGGTTCGGGCAGCTTCACCGACTTCTTGCTGCACATCATTCCGGCCAGCGTGACCGACGCCTTTGCCAAGAATGAAATCCTGCAGATCCTGCTGTTCTCGACCCTGTTCGGTATCGCCCTGTCGCACCTTGGGCCACGCGGCAAACCGTTCGTGGACATGCTGGAGACCTTCTCCCATGGCATGTTCTACATCGTCGGCCTGGTGATGCGCGTTGCCCCGATTGCCGCCTGTGGCGCGATGGCGTTCACGGTTGGCAAGTACGGCCTGGGTTCGATCGTGTCGCTCGGCAAGCTGATGGCGACCATGTACATCACCTGTTTCCTGTTCGTGGTCTTCGTGCTCGGCTTCATTGCCCGGCTGTCGGGCTTTAGCCTGTGGAAATTCCTCAAGTACCTCAAAGAGGAACTGTTCACCGTACTGGGCACCAGCTCGTCGGAGTCGGTGGTGCCGCAACTGATGACCAAGCTTGAGAAAGTCGGCGTGTCGCGGCCAGTGGTTGGCCTGGTAATCCCGTCGGGGCTGACCTTCAACCCGGACGGCCAGTGCATCTACTACACCATGGCGGCGATCTTCATCGCCCAGGCCACCAACACACCGCTGTCGCTGACCGACCAGTTGATCGTACTGGGCGTGCTGCTGCTGACCTCCAAAGGCTCGGCGGGCGTCACCGGCTCGGGCTTTATCACCCTGGCGGCAACCCTGGCCTCGCTGGGCAGCATTCCGGTGGCCGGCATGGTGCTGCTGCTGGGGGTGGACCGCTTCATGTCCGAAGCCCGCGCCATCACCAACACCATCGGCAATGCGGTCGGCACCATGGCCATCGCCAAGTGGGTCGGCGCCCTCGACCACGAGCGCATGAACAAAGTGCTCGACGGCCAGCCCGTACCAGAGCTGGAACCCGAAGCCAGCACTGCCGCCCCGAGCCTGGCCAAGCGCCCGCATGCCGAACCCGGCAGCGTGACCAGCGGCAGCACCGCCGCCAGCCTGAACTCATGAATAAAAACCAGAAATGACAGCCTTGTGATGTGAGGAGATAAACCGTGGATAAACAACTGGCCGTGGAATCACTGACCGATGTAATGGCGAAATTCACCGCCTATATCGGCAAGCGTCTGCCCAAAGACGTGAAAGAAAAAACCGCCAAACTGCGCGCCGCAGAAACCAACCCGCTGGCCATCGCTGTATACGACTCGATGGCCGACAACCAGGAATACGCCGACAAGCTCAACCGTCCGAGTTGCCAGGACACCGGGGTGATCCAGTACTTTATCTCCGCTGGTGCGCGCTTTCCGTTGCTCAGCGAGCTGGAAGGCATTCTGGAAAACGCCACCAAGGAAGCGACCATTCAAGGGCCGCTGCGCCACAACGCGGTGGAAACCTTTATCGAGAAAAACACCGGCACCAACACCGGCTCGAAAATCCCGTGGCTGGACTGGGAAATCATCCCCGATGCCGACCACGCCATCGTGGACGTGTACATGGCCGGTGGCGGCTGCACCCTGCCGGGTTCGGCCAAGGTGCTGATGCCGGGCCAGGGCTACGAAGGCGTGACCGAATTTGTCTTCGACGTGATCACCTCTCGGGGCGTCAACGCCTGTCCGCCGTTGCTGGTTGGCGTGGGCGTCTCGACCTCGGTCGAGACCGCTGCGCGGTTGTCGAAGCGGGCGATCCTGCGTGAAGTGGACTCCAGCCACCCCAACGAAAGCGCTGCACTGATGGAAAAACTGCTCGAAGACGGCCTCAATGAAATCGGCATCGGCCCGCAGGGCCTGACCGGCAACAGCAGCGTGATGGGTGTGAACATCGAATCCTCCGCCCGCCACCCATCGACCATTGGTGTTGCCGTGTCCACCGGATGCTGGGCACACCGCCGCGGCAAGATCCGCATCAATGCCGACCTGTCTTACGACATCCTGTCCCACGAAGGAGTGGTCCTGTGAATAGCGCGCCTGTGAAAAAGATCCTCTCTACGCCGATCCGTGATGAAGACCTGGCAGAACTGAACGTGGGCGACGTGGTGTACCTCACCGGGCAACTGGTCACCTGCCGTGACGTGGCGCACCGTCGCCTGATCGAGCTCAAGCGTGAACTGCCGGTGGACCTGCGCGGTGGGGCGATTTTCCACGCCGGTCCGATCGTGCGCACCAAGGACGACGGCAGCTTTGAAATGGTCTCCATCGGCCCGACCACCAGCATGCGGATGGAAAAATTCGAGAAGCAGTTCATCGAAGAAACCGGCGTGAAACTGATCGTCGGCAAAGGCGGCATGGGCCCGGAAACCACCACCGGCTGCCTGGAAAACAAAGCCGTGCATGCGGTGTTCCCTGGCGGCTGCGCAGTACTGGCCGCGACCCAGGTCGAAGAAATCGAGCGCGCCGAATGGCAAGACCTCGGCATGCCCGAGACCTTGTGGGTCAACCGTGTACGCGAGTTCGGGCCGTTGATCATCTCTATCGATACCAAGGGCAACAACCTGTTCGAACAGAACAAGGCCCGCTTCAACGAGCGCAAAGGCTCGGTGATCGAGAAGATCAACAGCCAGGTGCGGTTTATCAAATAACCGGCAGGCAGGCCGGCCCCCATTCGGGGCCGGTTGCCTGTATACCCTCGGACCTCCGTAGGAGCTGCTTCAGCAGCGAAGCCTTTTCGCTGCTAAGCAGCTACGGGGCCCGGTGCTGTGCGGCAGTCGGGGCTTCGGCTGCGCTTTTCTCTACCAACACAGCCCCACCTGACCCGTGTCAGTGCCAAAACCTCCATCACGCGTATCGTTGATCCAGCGCACATCTGGCGCCAGACGGAGCACGCTGATGAACGACACTACCTCACCCACAACCCCGCCTCAGCCGGTACGCTTTCCGCCCGGCCTGATCGTCGCCGTAGTCGCCATGCTGATCGTGCTGTTGCTGCCACTGCCCGCCGCACTGCCGGTCGCAGGCCAACGCATGCTGGCGATCCTGGCCTTTGCGGTCACGGTCTGGGTCACCGAAGCGGTCTCTTACGAAGCCAGCGCCATCATGATCACCTCGCTCATGGCCTTGCTGATCGGCACCGCACCCACCCTGCAAGACCCGGCACAAACCTACGGCTCATCGGCCGGCATCAGCATGGCCCTTAACGGCTTCTCCAACCCGGCGCTGGCGCTGGTGGTCGGCGCCCTGTTCATCGCCGCCGCGATGACCCACACCGGGCTGGACCGCCGCATCGCCCTGCTGACCCTGAGCAAGGTCGGCGCCAGCACCCGGCGGATTCTGTTCGGCGCCATGCTGGTGATCATCCTGCTCAGCCTGCTGGTGCCCAGCGCCACGGCGCGCAGTGCCTGCGTGGTGCCGATCATGGTCGGAGTGATCGCCGCATTTGGCGTCGCCCAACGCTCCAACATCGCCGCCGGGCTGATGATCATCGTCGCCCACGGCACCAGCATCTGGAACGTCGGCATCCAGACCGCCGCCGCGCAGAACCTGCTGACCGTGGGCTTCATGGACAAAATGCTAGGCCAGCGGGTGTCGTGGATCGACTGGCTGATCGCCGGCGCACCGTGGGCGCTGATCATGTCGCTGGTGCTGATCTTCCTGGTACTGAAAATGCTGCCGCCCGAGAGCGACAGCGTGCCCGGCGGCATGGCCGCGGTAAACCAAAGCCTGGCCGACCTTGGCCCCATGAGCGGCGCGCAAAAACGCCTGGCCGGTGTCTCGCTGCTGCTGTTACTGGCCTGGGCCAGCGAAGGCCGGTTGCACGCCTTCGACACCACCTCGACCACCTACGCAGGATTAGTGATCCTGCTGCTGCCGCGCTTCGGCGTAATGACCTGGAAAGACCTGCAAGCGCGCATCCCGTGGGGCACGGTGATCGTGTTCGGGGTCGGCATCAGCCTGGGCACCGCACTGCTCACGACCCAGGCCGGGCAATGGCTGGGCGCTCAAGTGGTTGCCCACACCGGCCTGGACAGCCTCGGCCCGCTCGGCGTATTCGCCATCCTCAGCGCCTTTCTGATCCTCATCCACCTGGGCTTCGCCAGCGCCACCGCACTGACCTCGGCGCTGCTGCCGATCCTCATGGCCGTGCTGCTGACCCTGCCCGGCGACTTCAGCCGCATCGGCATGACCATGCTGCTCGGCTTTGTGGTGAGCTTTGGCTTTATCCTGCCAATCAACGCCCCGCAGAACATGGTCTGCCTGGGCACCGACACCTTCACCCCCAAGCAATTTGCCAGGGTCGGCATCGTCGTCACGCTGGTGGGCTATGTGTTGCTGATGGTGTTCGCCAGCACTTACTGGAACTGGCTGGGCTGGATTTGAGGGGCAGAGGAGCGAGGCAGCCCAGGTATGAGCCTGGGCTGCTGGGTTCAAGCGGGGTAATCCGAATTACTCGGCCTTGCCGCCATGACTGGTCGCCAGCTTCCGGGCCGCTTCCAGATGGGTTTTAAGCTTGGGCAGGGTTTCTGCCGCAAAGGCCTTCACCTCGGGATCGTCACCGTTCTTGGCCTCATCCTCGAACAGCTTGATGGTCTGCTCATGCGCCTTGACCTGATTCTCGGCGTACGCCTTGTCGAAAGACTCGTCGCGGTATTCAAGGATCATCTTCTTGGCCTTGTCCATCAGCTCGGCGTCGTCGCTGACCTCCAGCTTTTTGGTGGCGGCAATGTCCTTGAGCTTCTCATTCGCCGCCGTGTGATCCTTGATCATCATCTCGGCAAACGTCTTCACATCAGCCGACTGACTCTTCTCCACCGCCAGCTTGCCGTTCTCGATCTCCGCAATGCTTTTGGCCGAGGCGTCATCGACAAACGCCGCAGGGCTTGCGGCGAAAGCAGTGGTGCTGGCCATGGCCACGAACAGACTCAGGGCGCCAGCGCGAAATACCTTTTTCATGGTGAACTCCTTCTTGGATTTTTGGGTGCTGCTTGAGAGAGGGAGTGGGTGGGGCGGCGTGAGTTCAACGGAGTTGTGCTGGGGCGGGATGGGTGGTTTGGGGCTGTAGTCATGCTGGTGCGGCAATGATGTAATGTGCGACCTGAAATCGTCTTGCAAGCCAATGGAATTGTCGGAGTAGCACATGGAAGTCATCGAATGCGCTGTGAAGGATTCAGACAGCGCGGCACATCTGTTCAACCAGTACCGCATTTTCTATCAGCAGCCCGATGACTTGGAAACCGCGCGAGCCTTCATTCGCCGGAATATCGAGGATCGGGTTTCCAGGGTTTTTCTGTTGCTGGATGAAGATCAGAAAGCGTTGGCCTTTGCACAGGTCTATCCGGCTACGTGCTCTATTGCGATGAAGCGGTTTTACTGGTTCTACGATCTACTTTTCGACCCGGCAGTAAGAGGACTGCGCATACTCGAACCTTATGAGAGATCTAACTGAACTGCTTAAAGCTAAAGGGGAGGGGAGACCTTTGGTGCAGTTGTAACTAAGGTATGAGCACAGGGAGGTTGAGTTTCAGGTGTATGAGCGAAATTTTTTTTGTTCTCTATGTGCTGTGGCAGGTAGAGCCGTATCAATGTTTGCGATTGCTCAAGCTCTACTTTGGGTTCGCTATTTTTATTATTGCCAACTTTTGATGATTGATATGAAATGTAGTGAACTTAAGCTGCAGTTCTTGGATGAACTAATGGGGTTGATAGGCTAGAGTAAACGACTCCCTTAGGGGATGCTTTGTTAGATGTGTCTCGTTTTTATAACATGTGCCTGAGAGGTGATAGATGGGGTTTTTTACGAAAGCGAATTTGGAGTGGTTGAGCTTGGTGTTCGGTTTGCCGGTAGCATTTGTCTCCGTTTTCTCGGTTGTTGTTCCTCCGGCATGGGACTGGGTAAAAGGCGATTATTCGAAGCTGGATGTTACGCTCGTGTATAGTGACTTCGAAGAAATGGAGGTTCTTTTAACTAATGTAGGAAATCGCGCAGCTGTTATTGATTATGTAGAGCTTGATGCGTCGTCAGAAGAATATACGGATAAAATATTTTTTCGCTTGTCAGAGAAGCAGAAGCTGCTCAAGGCCAGTGATCAGCTTGTTTTTAAAGCCTCAAATAATACGTTTATACATGCAAGAGTCGAGCAGTTGGAAGGTATGACGGATTTGCCGAAGAAGACATGCACAGTGCTTGTTCGGTACAGGCAGTATGATTCGAAAAGGGAATCATCAGAGTATAAGTTCGAATGTTATGTTTTTGACAGGGAAGCAGCGTCTCGCATCGAGAGTCTTTCCAAAGCAGGAGTAGATATTCCATGGCCACATATGCTTGTTGGCCCAGGTGGCAGCGCGAAAGTTCCTAATGTTGAGCTTCTTGAATGGGCAAAAAAGCAGCCTCTCACGCCGGAAGAACTTTTGCAAAAAAATAATTAGAGGAGCACCGGTCGGGGGCGATTCATAAAACCACTACACCAGAGAAAGAAACGGGCACAGGTTGGCGCAATATTCGACCAAGCGGATAGGTTGCTGCAGGGCTGCGAGGTTCGGTGTATCTGGCGCACGACTCTTATCGACGCTGGCTACCTCAGAATCCGACAAAACCCCAAAACGAAAAAACCCGCCAGAAGGCGGGTTTTTCGGGGGTTCCAGAGATTTTGAAAGCCTTCTCTGCAACCTTGTATGGTGCCGGCACCAAGAATCGAACTCGGGACCTACTGATTACAAGTCAGTTGCTCTACCGACTGAGCTATACCGGCAATGGCGAAGGAGTATATAGAGTCTGGCGCGCTTGTAAAGCCTACCTGCCTGATTAGCTTGAAAAAATCGCCATGTGGTGTCGCTGGTCGTCGGGCATTGAAGCTCTGGCGTTTCAGGCCGATACAGTTGCCGAGCTGGCATGTGGCCATGGAATGCAGGTGCAATGCAGAATACCCTCACCCATTACGAGCAGTTGAACGTTGCGCGGGATGCGACGCCTGAGCAGATCAAGCGGGCGTATCGCAAGCTGGCGCAGCAGCTGCATCCTGATCGCAATCCGGCTGAGGATGCGTCGGAGTTGATGAGCCGGGTCAATGCGTCGCATGAGGTGTTGGCCAATCCGGCGCGACGGTTGTTGTATGACGCGCAACTGCTAGAGCAGGAGCGGCGTCAGCAGAGGGCTCAGGCGGTGGTGGTGCAGGGCCGCCAGGGTGCGGCGGTGTATGCGGCGGCGGCTCAGGCGGGTTCGTCTGCGGCGGCGCCTGCTGCGCGGGCGGCCAAGGCGCGACCTGCTTCGGCTGCGGGTGGCGGGCAGCCGGTTTCCAAACGTCGGCGGCGGCGCACGTTGGTGCGTTGGGTGTTGTTGTTCATGACCTTCTGCGCGGCCGGTGCCTGGATGGGCTACGACCACAATGCCAGGCTGTCGTATACGCCGACCGAAGCGTTGCCGGTGTATGTCCGGCCGGCGTCGGAGCCGGAGCGGGTCGAGCGTGTGTTGCCGGTGTCGCCGCCTGCGCCGGCCGAGCCTGAGTGTGCGGTGCCGGCGCTGGACCCGCTGGGGGCGGCGTGGCCGCTGGATGCGGGTTATCTGCAAGGCATGCCGCTGCTGAGGAACAATGGCTGGTCGCAGATTGTGGTGGATAACCGCGGTGGCGATTCGGCGGTGTATGCCAAGGTCACTGATGCGGTGGGGCGCAATGCGTTTCGGCATGCCTATGTGCCGCCGGGTGAGCAGTTCAGTTTTGCCCGGATGGACGCCGGTTACTATCAGCTCAAGTACCAGATGCTCAAAACCGGCTGTGTGTTTGCCACCAACCGCATTCTGCTTGAAGAGACGCCGATGGGCAGTCAGGTGAAATCCAGTGTCTACCGGCTGACGCTGAGCAAGCTCAAAGGCCGCTCGTTTGCACCGACGCAACTCAAGCTCAATCAGTTCTGATCGCGGGCTGCGGTGATGATTTGCAATGGTTTCCGGGACGTTTTTGCGGGATGCGTCCCTTTCTTTTGACAGACATTTCCGACAGAATCCCGACCCGCTTGCGCCCCGCCCAATGCGCTTCTAGTCTGCGCCAGTCACCGATTTCCGGTGAACGGGTTTAGTCGCCCGCATTGAGTTAAAGCGCATAGCGCCGCCGTTCCGTTGGCTTGTTCAAAGGCCAACGTTCTATGGCGGCTGTGCCAGGGCATCTTCGGATGCACCGGTTTTAGCTCACCGGACGACTAACCTGCGTACAGCCGCCACCCTATCGTTTAGTCGTGATCAGGTGGCAGCTCACTGTAAGGAGCTAAAGCACATGGTCAACGATACTTTCGATAAACCCGGCAGCAAGACGCTGCTTCCTGTCTTGAATCAATCCATCGTAGAACGCGCCCTGGCGCATTACCTGCCCGCCACCGACGTTGTAGAAAACAACCCCGCCACTATCCCTCCGCATCTTGAGACCACACTGCTTCACGCGCTGGATTTCCTGCGTTGTGCGGCGGCGACGTCCTGTGAGTTGGGCGAGGGTCTTAGCGGTGCCCAGCGCAGCCTGGCGTTCTCGTCGATGCACATGGCGGAGATGGCCAGAGTGATGGTGGAGCGCTCACTGGCGTGCGTCGAGCAACCCTGATGGCCGCATGTTTGCAGGTTTATTCACAAGTTCCGTAAACATGAAATTTTTCTGATGTGCGGTCCGGGTTCTGAGCAGTGCCCGGCCGCAAACCATTGAGCCAGAACGGGCTTGACTTTGAATACACGCCGAAAGCCCGGCATTGTCGGGCGCTTTCTACAGACGTTTTCCCCAGCTTCCGGAATTTAATCAACAGAGTTATCCACAGGTTGTGCGGTCATTTGTCGGGCAATCAACAGCAGGTTGCGCGGGGTCAGTTCAGGCGCGCAGAAGGTGCCGAGTTGCACGTTATAGCCCTGTTCTTGCAGGTAAAGTGCCCGGTCCAGCACCAGCCACATCTCCAGCGGCCGACGGAACAAATTGCGCACAAGCTCCAGATTCCGGACTTCTGCCAGCCGTTGCCAGCCTTGTGCCTCCAGTGCAGCCCAGTCTTGCGGGCCTGGTATGGGCAGTTGTTTGCGGGCGGCCAGTTCATGGCAGTAATCGGCGTAAGGTTTCGCCAGCCACGCGACCGGCAGCGAAGGGGTGGGTAAATAGTTGTCCACACAGCGTAACCGGCGCTGGAGCAGATCAAAGCCCAGCCGCCGCGCCATCGACAGGTCGCGCTGGCGACGTACCCGGGCGGGCGCGGTGACGGTCTCGCTCAATGGCAGGCCAAGGTCATCCCGGGACAGTTGCAGCGCCGAAATCTGCCCCGCTTGCGACAGCGCCTGATATTGCGCGTGGGCGGTGCGGTTGTAGCAGCACGGCGCAATCGCCAGTTGCGGGCAGCCGGTGGCGCTGGCCAGACGCATTAATTGCACATGCAGATCGCCGCAGGCATGCAGCGCGACGGCGGTGTGGTCGGCGTGCAGATGGCTGGCGGTCTCGGCAGCCATCACGTCTTGCTGCACATGCTGGGCATTGACCCGATGGCGCAGGCTCAGCTCACGACCGGCCTCGACTAATGCCGGGTCGTACTCCAGGCAGGTCAGGCGCTGGTCGGGTCCGGTAAGGCGGCGGCCCAGGTGACCTTTGCCGGCGCACCAGTCGAGCCAGTGGGTCGGGGTTGTCGGCAGGTTCAGGTGGCTGGCGAAGGCTTCGATCTGTTGCCATTTGCGGCCGGGTACATCGACGCTCAGGCGTGGCTCCACCGGGTTTAGCGGTTGGCTGGGCAACTCGTCAGCCCGTGCCAAGGCAACGCTTTGCGCGGCCAGTTGGGTGAATGGTGCCGGGGCTTGCAGGTGTTCTGGATGGTTGTGCGCGGCCTCGGCTTGTTCCAGTGTGCGGCTGCGCAGCCATTGCGAGAGCTGTGGGTAAGTGGCTTCCCATGGCAGGCGCAGTTCAGTGAAGGGCTTGGGTCGCCAGAGTGCCTGGTGCTCGATGAGGAAGCGGTCCAGGGCCTGGAAGCGGCTGAGCAGGTCGGAGGTGGACATGGTGGTTGGGCCGCTCAGCGGGAGAAGAGTGGAGGGCGATGGGTACGGTGGTATGACCCGTAGGAGCTGCTTTAGCAGCGAAAAGCTTCGCGGCTGAAGCCGCTCCTACGGGGTATGCGTGCCGCCAGCTTGATCAGCGCCCGTGAGTCATGTCCACCCGCAGCGCTTTCTCCAGCAATTTAAAGCCTTGCACCAGCAAGAACGACATCACCAGGTAGAACATCCCCGCCGCGAAGAAGATCTCCACCGGCAGGTAGGTGCGGGCGATGATGGTGCGGGCCATGCCGGTCAGTTCCAGCAGGGTGATGGTGCTGGCCAGGGCGCTGGCCTTGAGCATCAGGATCACTTCGTTGCTGTACGCCGGCAGGCCGATACGCGCGGCGCGGGGCAGGATGATGTAGAACAGCGCCTTGTTCTTCGACATGCCCAAGGCGCGGGCGGCTTCGATTTCGCCGGGTGGCACGGCCTGGATCGCGCCGCGCAGAATCTCGGCGATGTAGGCGGCGGTGTGCAGGGTCATGGTGATGACCGCACACCAGAACGGGTCGCGCAGGTACGGCCACAACGCGCTTTGCCGCACCGCCTCAAACTGCGCCAGGCCGTAGTAGACCAGAAACAGCTGCACCAGCAGCGGCGTGCCACGGAAGAAGAAAATGTAAGCGTAGGGCAGGGCGCGGATCGGCAGGTGCTTCGATGAGCGGGCGATGCCCAGCGGGATGGCCAGGATCAGCCCGGCAATGACCGCGATGGCCACCAGTTCCAGGGTCAGGGTCGCGCCCTGGGCCAGGCGTGGCAGCCACTTGATGATGACTTCCCAGTTCATCAGGCGCTCCTCGTGAAGCCGCGTGCGGCGCGTTTTTCCAGAAAGTACATGCCGGTCATGGCCACTACGGTCAGCGCCAGGTACATGAAGGCGGCCGCCAGGTAGAAGGTGAACGGTTCTTTGGTAACGCTCACGGCAATCTGCGCGTGGCGCATGATCTCTTCGAGACCGATCACCGACACCAGCGCGGTGTCTTTCATCAGGATCATGAACAGGTTGCCAAGACCGGGCAGGGCGATGCGCCACATCTGCGGCATCACCACCCGAAAGAAGATCCGTGGCCGTGACATGCCCAGCGCCAGCCCGGCTTCGCGGTGACCTTTGGGCACGGCCAGCAGGGCGCCGCGAAACACTTCAGTGGCGTAAGCGCCGAAGCACAGGCCCAGCGCGATGACCCCGGCGGCGAAGGCGTTGAGTTCCAGGCCGGGAATACCGATCAGCTCGCCCAGCGCCCGCAGGCCGTTGACGGTGCCGAAGTAGATCAGCAGCACCCAGAGCAGCTCGGGCACGCCGCGCACCAGCGTCGAATAGGCGCCGCCGAGCCATTGCAGGCCGCGGTGCGATGAGGTTTTGGCGAGGGCGCCAAGCAGACCCAGCACCAGCCCCAGGCACAGGGCCGAGAGGGCGAGCTTGACGGTCATCAGCATGCCAGCCGCAAGGGCCGGGCCGAATTCGTGGAGTTCGAAGTTCATGGGCAGGCTTTTTCAGGCCACCGTGGCCAGCCGCTGCACCCTCGCGGGGCAGCGGCTGGCGCAGGGCGAATCAGAGGATGCTGAACGGGAAGTACTTGTCGTTGATCTTCTTGTAGGTGCCGTCAGCGATGATTTCTTTCAGGGCTACGTTGAGCTTCTCGCGCAGTGCGTCGCCTTTACGGACGGCGATGCCGACCTTGTCGTTTTCTTCGACCGGGTTGCCCTTGAACTCGAAGTTCGCGCCGTCTTTGCTTTTCAGCCACTCGTAGCTGACATACTTGTCGGCCAGGATCGCATCGCTGCGGCCGGCGGTCAGGTCCAGGTAGGCGTTTTCCTGGGTGTCATACAGGGTCGCTTTCACGTCGCTGCCCAGGTTGTCTTCCAGCCAGGTGGCGGCCAGGGTGGCGCGCTGGGCGCCAACGGTCTTGCCGTCGAGCTCTTTCTTGATCGTGGCGACGCTGTCGGCTTTCAGCTCAGTGCTTTTCGGCGCGATGAACTGCAGCTTGTTGGAGTAGTACGGGTCGGTGAAGTCCACCGCCACCTTGCGCTCTTCGGTGATCGACAGCGACGACACCAGGAAGTCGAACTTCTTGGCGTTCAGGGCCGGGATGATGCCGTCCCAGTCGGAGGTCACCGCCTGGCACTCGACTTTCATCTTGGCGCACAGGGCCTGGGCGATTTCATAGTCGAAGCCCACGACCTGGCCGCTGGCGTCCTTGTTGTTGAATGGCGGGTAGGCTGCCTCGATACCGAATTTGAGGGTTTCGGCGAACGCGTTGCCGGTGATTGCCAGTGTGGCAGCGGTGGCCAGCAGTAACTTCTTGTACGTCTGCATGGGTGTTGCTCCGTTTAACGATTGCTCGACATGAATTGTTGACACCTTACCGACCGTGGGGCCTCGAAGACTTGCTGGGGTGTGCCCTGCTCTTCGACCTGCCCCTGGTGCAGGAAGACTACTTCACTGGAGACCTGCCGGGCGAAATTCATTTCATGGGTCACCAGCAGCATGGTCCGGCCTTCTTCGGCCAGGCCACGGATGACATTGAGCACTTCCTGGACCATTTCCGGGTCGAGTGCCGAAGTCGGCTCGTCGAACAGGATCACTTTCGGTTGCATGGCCAGGGTCCGGGCAATCGCCGCACGTTGCTGCTGACCGCCAGAGAGCTGGGTCGGGAAGGCGTGGCGCTTGTCGGCAATACCGACTTTGGCCAGCAGCGCTTCGGCCACCTCGATGGCTTCCGCCTTGCTCTGGCCCAGCACCCGGCGCGGCGCCTCGATGATGTTGTCGAGCACGCTCATGTGCGGCCAGAGGTTGAAGTTCTGGAACACGAAACCGATTTCGCTGCGCAGCCGGTTGATCTGCCGGTTATCGGCGGCCACCAGCTCGCCGTTGCGCGCAGCTTTCAGGCGCAGCTCTTCACCGGCGACCAGAATCTGGCCCTCGTGCGGGTTTTCCAGCAGGTTGATGCAGCGCAGCAGGGTCGACTTGCCAGAGCCGGACGAGCCAAGAATCGAGATGACATCGCCATCGCGGGCGGTCAGCGAGACGCCCTTGAGTACATCAAGCTTGCCGTAGCGCTTGTGCAGATTGCGGATTTCCAGGGCGGGCGTGGCCTCGGCCATGTGGGTTCCTCATAGATAGATACGCTCCTGCTTGTTGGTGGCCTTCCTTGGCGTGCGCCAAGCTAGCATAGCGCCAGAATCGGACCATAGTGCCAAAGGTGCAGGATGTGGCGGCGTGTCGCATGGATGCAGGGGACTGTCGCCGCAACAGAAACCGTTCATGCCGGGGGATTGCCCCATTGCCGACGGCCTTGCGCAAAAAAGGCGCGATGTTGCCAGCTTTGGTCGGTACAGGGAAGCCGCTTGTGCCCGATGGTTACGTTTTGCTGTGCACCATAACAGTGCCTGTTACTACAGAGTGTTTCTCGCTGGTGCGTTGACGCCCGTTCGCTTGTGGTATTCGGTAACAAATCCCGAACAGCCCCGTAAAAGATCTCGATCGTTTTTTCGTCTGTAAGTCAGGCGGTTCCTGAGCGACGTCGTTTTTGGAACATTCTGGCGCGGAATTTGCGTAAAGAATAAAGAACATCGCCGTAGCATTCTTTTTACGAAGCGCTCCGATGTGTCTGGCTCGTCTCGCAAAGGTGCTTTAAATGAGCAATTCCGCAAATTTCTCTACCCTCGACCAAGGGTTGAAACCTCGGCACATCACCATGCTGTCGATTGCCGGGGTAATCGGTGCCGGTTTGTTTGTCGGCTCCGGGCATGCCATCGCCGCCGCTGGCCCGGCCGTGCTGCTGGCCTATGCCGCTGCCGGTACGCTGGTGGTGCTGGTGATGCGCATGCTGGCCGAAATGGCCGTGGCTTCTCCGGACACCGGCTCGTTTTCGACCTATGCCGACCGCGCCATCGGTCGCTGGGCCGGCTTCACCATCGGCTGGCTGTACTGGTGGTTCTGGGTGCTGGTGATCCCGCTGGAAGCCAACGCGGCCGCAGCGATCCTGCATGCCTGGTGGCCGAACATCTCGTTCTGGGTCTACTCGCTGGTCATTACCCTGCTGCTGACCGCGACCAACCTGTTCAGTGTGAAGAACTACGGCGAGTTCGAGTTCTGGTTCGCGTTGATCAAAGTGCTGTCCATCGTCGCCTTCGTCGCGCTGGGCCTGGCAGCGATTTTCGGCTTTCTGCCGACCAGCCAGGTCAGCGGCGTCAGCCACCTGTTCGACACCGGCGGCTTCATGCCTAACGGTATGGGTGCGGTGCTCGCAGCGATTCTGACCACCATGTTCTCGTTCATGGGCACCGAGATCGTCACCATTGCAGCGGCCGAGTCCAAAGACCCGGCGAAACAGATCACCAAGGCCACCAACTCGGTGATCTGGCGGATCTGCCTGTTCTATCTGGTGTCGATCTTCATCGTGGTCGCGCTGGTGCCGTGGAACGACCCGCTGCTGGCCTCGGTTGGTTCCTACCAGACCGTGCTGGAGCGCATGGGCATTCCCAACGCCAAAATGGTGGTGGACATCATCGTCTTGATCGCCGTGACCAGCTGCCTGAACTCGGCGCTGTACACCGCCTCGCGGATGCTCTACTCGCTGGGCAAGCGCGGTGATGCACCAGCCGTTGCCAAGCGCACCACCCAGGCCGGTACGCCTTACTGGGCGGTGATGCTTTCGACCGCAGCGGCATTCCTGACCGTGATCGCCAACTACATCGCCCCAGAAGCCGTGTTCCAGTTCCTGCTGGCCAGCTCCGGCGCCATCGCTTTGCTGGTGTACCTGGTGATCGCCGTGTCGCAACTGCGCATGCGCCGCAAACTGGTCGCCAGCGGCGAGCCGCTGACCTTCCGCATGTGGTTGTTCCCGTGGCTGACCTGGGCGGTGATCATCTTCATCAGCGGCGTGCTGATCACCATGCTGTTCATGGAAAAACACCGCATGGAAATCGTCGCCACCGCGCTGTTGAGCCTGGGTGTGGTTGCCACCGGTTTGCTGGTTTCGCGGCGCCGCAAGGCGGCGGGTGAGCAGGGTGCTGCTGCGCTGAATTGACCGCATGATCGGCCCCGGCGCATCGGGGCCGACTGGCCCGTAGGAGCGGCTTTAGCCGCGAACATTAGCCGCCACAAGGTTGTATTGTTCGCTGCTGAAGCAGCTCCTACAGCAGCTCCTAAAGCAGCTCCTGCGGTTTCTCAGGTGATATAGCCAGCAAGCGCTCTGTGGCGCGTATCAGGTCCTGCGCGAACTGTTCTGCGCTCGCCCGTGCCTCGGCAGCGGTCTCGCCGGCTTCTTCTGACTATTGCCGGTAAGCCATCAGCTTCCCGGCAAGCTCTTCGGCCAGACGATCAAGGCGCAACTGCCTGCTTTCTGTCAGTCACAAAGCCCAGGCAAGGGCTTGAAAGGAATTGCCTCAACGCCCGCGGCGTTGGCTTTCGTTGCGCATCACCAGCAGGTCCGAAGCCTTCTGGTAGGCAGCCTGGAATGCGGGTGTGCTGATCCATTCCAGCGCGGTGTCTTCGTCTTCGTTATGGAAAATCGCGCGATAGGTGATCAGCAGGCCCATCATGAAGTCGGTGGCTTCTTCGTCGTTCTGCTCGGCCAATACCAGTTCCAGTACCGGGTATTGCAGGAATACCGCGCACAGCGCGATCTGGCTGATGGCCTCGGCCTGATGCATGGTTTCGAACAGGTCTTCGTAATCGGCCGGGTCGAAGCCATTCTCGACCAGGTCCTGGAAGTCAAAGGTGCTCAGGTCGATTTTCACGTCATCGAACGGCTGATCGACCAACGGCGAATCGAACAGCGAATGCACCGACGTCTTCGGCTTCTGGCCGGAGCGATTCTGCTTGGCCTTGAGTTTTGCGCGTTGGGCGCGCTTTTGCTGCTTGTCTGAGGAGGCCATGAAGGTGTCCTTGGGTGTCGGTGTGGCGTGGGCCGCCATTGAAGCGCAGACGGCGGTAAAACCCAAGTGCGATGTCTACAGAGGGCGTACCCATTTCACGGTTGTGGTGCCCGATCCGCCTGTTCCGCCTGTCGTACTGCCAGAGCCTGCGGTGGTGGTGCCGACGATGCTCTGGTCACTGCTCATGTTGGATACGTCCACCGCGATACCGCCCGCACCGATGGTGGTAGCGGTCACGCCGTTGTTGCCGGTGGACAGCCCGCCTTTGATGTTGGTGGTCGCGCCAGAAGCATTGACCAGGCCACCGAGAATCACGTTGCCCCAGATCGTCCAGCCGTTGGTGTACAGCGCACGTTCGGCCTCGACCGCGATATTGCCGATGGGCATGCCGGTGCGGGTGGTGCCGGTGGAGTCGGTCCAGGTCGCCAGGGCCGTGGTGCTCTTGCACAGGTTAGTGGCATAGAAGGCGCCGCCGCAGGTGAAGCTGGGGCCGGAAAAGTTCGGCGCGTAAATCGGTGCGTTGGACGAACTGGTCAAGGTCACGTCACCGGTGCTGAGAAAGGTATTGCTGAAGCGGGCCATTTGCACGCCGTCGAGGGTCACGTTGCCCTGAAACCAGGCGACGCCGGGCGGGAATGCCATGATCCCGTTGAATACCCAGCCGTTGCTGGGCGTAGCATTCTTGCCGCAGGTGTTGTTGCCACCACTGTTGTAGTACCAGCCACAGATCAGAAAGTCGGCCCCACCGATACGCTGCAAGTCGGTGGTGGTCAAGTTGTATGGGCCAGGATCGACAGCGGTGCCATTGGCCCTTTTGACGTTCTGTATCCTCAGCATCGGCGTGTTGCCATCGAAATAGAACACGTAGTTGGCCTGGTCACGCAGTGTCGAGACATCGACCGGTCTGAGGGTCAGGTCGCAGAACGGCACGCCGGGCAAGCCGGGAGAGGAATTGGGGACGGCAAAACTCAGGTTGGCAATCGGGTTGCCGGTATATGGCGTGCCGCCGCTGTTATTGAGTATGGCGCCGGAGATCCGGCTGGCGTTGCTGAAGGTTGGGGTATTCCACTGGGTTACCGACAGATTGCCGCCGCCCTGGAACTGGCCAATTGTCGCGGTCAGGATCGAGACGTTGCCGTGGGCCTTGAGCAGCGAGTAGTTGGCACTCCAGCCGGTGAAGTTGATGTTGTTGGCCCAGAAGGTGCCGACCGTGGAGTTGCGGAAGGCAACTTCGCCGCCATACACCGCGCTGTACGTCATGGTGATCGTCGCGGGCAGGCTGGCGTCGCCGGAGATCTTTTTGGCCGCGCCCGCAGCGGTGGTGGTGATGGTGCTGCCCGACAGGCTGATCTTGCTCAGGTCCAGCGCATACACCGTGGCAGGTGAGCCGCTCAGGGTTATCAGCGAGGTGCCTTCTGTGACCGGGGTGATGGTTCTGGCGGTGTCGGTGTTGATCACGCCGCCGACCAGTGCCGTGCCGATCTTGCTGCCGCCGGACATCACGTCGGCACTGAAGGCTCCGGCCTTGATCGAGATGTAGCTGCCGCCATCCTGGGTGATATTGATGTTCTTGGCGCCCAGCGTCAGGTTGTTGGGCGGGCTGGCCGAACTCATGCTGAAGGTGCCTTCGGTGCGCAGGATCGCGTTGTCGGCGACCCCGCCGCCGGACAGTTCGATACCGGCCTTGGCGCAACCGGACACTGACGCTTTGGCACCGTTGGTGATTCGCAGCGTGCCATTGAGGTTGATGTAAGCCAGGTAGGGGCCGTTGACGATCGACAGCGAGCCACCGCTGTAATTGAGGTCGCCGTTGAAGGTCAGGGCGTTACCCAGGGTCTGCCCGGCCGGGCTGGCGCCCGCGCCTTTCTCGTATACCGCTTGCAGGGTTGAGGTGGCTTTGGCGCGCTGGCTGCTGACGTTGCTGTAGCCGGTGATGTTGGCCGTGAACAGGGTTTTGCCGTTCGCGGTTTCCTTGCACACGATGGTCGCAGCAATGGCCGGGGTATCGATCAGTTTGCTGCGCGGTGTGGTGGTGTCGGTGCAGGCGGGTGCGTCCGGGTTCTTTTCGGCAAGGTACTTGCGCAGCACTTCAACCCCTTCCCAGGCGCGTGACTCGGCCGGGACGTTGGCGTGGCTGGCCATCTGTTGCTCCCCTGCGCCCTGGATGCTGTACATCATTCCCACCGTAGCGGCCGTCAGGGCCACGCCGGTCAGGGTCATGATCAGAGTCGTGGCCATGCCGCGTTGTCGCGTTGGGACAGGCTGTGTGGGTAGCAGGCGTAGGTGGTTCATGGTGGTGTCCTGCTACGGAGTCGTAAGGGGAATGGGGATGTTGGGAAGACAGATCTCACTAACGCTTTTTATAGCGTTACCGGTCGAGTCCTTGGCGCTGATTGAGGCCGTCATGATGACTTTCAGGCTGTTGGGAAATTGTGTCTCCGAGTACTTTCCAAATGGCCAGCACCTGCCTTGCTCTGTTTTGAAGAAACTAGCGGACTGTATATTTCCATAGCTGGTGTCATCTGCCGGATTCTTCGGGGCTGCGACCAGAATCGTCTGGGTCCATGTGGTTGTTCCCCAGTCGGTAATAGCCCTGCAGGTACTGGCTGCTTTCAAATACACCAGTTGCCCACTTTGAACCAGTAACCCGGCGCAAGTAGCATCGGCAGTCGTTGACATCTTAGACACCCAGATCAAGGCATTCCCGGATATTTCAACAGGTGGGGTATATGGATCGCCTGTCAGGGTGCCAGACGTGAGCCTTGCATTTTGCAGTAGTCGCATGCTCTTGGATGCGACATCAGTAGGAGTTGTATCAGAAGGAACTATCCCAAATCCCGCATTGCGCATCTCAAGTTGTGCGGTCAGAAACCCCGCGCTTACTTGTCCATCCTGCTGCGCATCCTGAATCGAGCGCACCGAGATGCCGACCATGTTCTTGTACAGTGCGAGCATCGCCAGGATGCTGATCAGCGACAGCGTCATGCCAATCATCAAACTGATCAGGTTGAAGCCGCGCTGGGGGCGTTTCACGTTTCGTCACCGACCCGAATCACGCCGCCGAACACAGTGCTGTCGCTGCTGCGCGTGGTGAGGACGACGGCGCCAGAGGTGTCTATCGTCATGCCGTCCACGGTAATGCTGGCGGTGTTGGTGCAGCTGGCATCCAGCGTCAGCGCTGCGGTCTGCATCGGTACGGTGATCTTCGCCAGGGCAGCATTGCCCGCACACAGCGTCTTGCCATACCGACTGATCAAATCCCGCATCTGGCTCACCGCAATGTTCTGTACCTTCATGTCGCGCTGGGCCACGGCGGCGCGGGAGGTGGCGTAGGTCATACCCAGGCCGATGATCGACATCAGCACGATGCCGATCAACGATTCCAGCAGGATGTCGCCACGTTGCCGGTGGCGTGCGGGCTTAAATGATCTCGACATTGACTGACGCTTCGCTGCCAACCGTTACGTTGATGGTGCTGGTCGTGCACGAGTTGCTGCCGGTGACCGGCAGGCCCCGGCTGTTGAACGCGATGCAGGTGATATTGGTTCCGCCGCTCTGCAGGGTTGCGGAGCCGGGCAGGTTGGCTTGCCAGAGAATGTTGTCGGTGGCTGCGCAGTTGATGCTGGCCAGGTCGGCGACGCTGAACAGCTTGAGTGTCTGGCCAGAGCTGCACAGCGCGGCGGCTGGCGCGTTGCTTTGGGCCGCGCCGGGGTTGCGCAGGGCGGTGGCCTTGGCGCGGCTGATGCCTTGCTTGAGCAGGTTGGCCGCTTCTAGCTGCCTGGCGCTGTCAGTCCAGGATTTGGTCAGTTGCGAGCCCATGGTGATCAGAAAACTGAAAATCGCCAACGTGATCATCAGCTCGATCAGGGTAAAACCACGGCTGCGGTTCATTGCCAGCCGCCGTTGTAGCCACTGCAACTGGCGATGGCACGCACGTTGTCTTGGGTCAGGGTGATGCTGCAGCCGTTGACTTTGCCGCTGCTGCCCAACGCTTCAAGCTTGTAGGTGCTGGCGGTGGCGGTGACGATCTTGTAGACGAACCCGTCCTGGCTAGGCTGCCAGCCCGACACGGAACAGGTGGTCGTGCCGGTGGCGGCCACGCAGCGCGACTCGGCAGTGGTGCTGGCGGTGTTGGTCGGGTACTTGAGCTGCTTCTGGTAGAAGTTCTCCATCACCAGGCTCAGTGCGGCGAGATCGGACTGCGCGCCCTTGATCTTGCTCTTGGTCACGTAGCTCTCGTAGGAGGGGATGGCGATGGCTGCCAGGATGCCGACCACAGCCACGGTCACCAACAATTCGACGAGGGTAAAACCGCTTTGTTTATTGCAGGCTGTAGCACGCATATCGAACATCGCAAAAGAAGAAAGTATTAATACGATACTACTATGCCAGCACCTGCCCCGGAAACAGCCGGTTGGCCGCTGGTAGCCCATTTTTGGCGGTTTGTCGGGTTTTTACCCGGCGTGTCATTACTTTGACTGGGAGTCGAAAAACAGGCACTGGTGGCGAGTCCGGTAAGGGCGGTGAATATATAAAGAACGGGATGTTTCAATCGTATGAAATTGAAAGTTCAATATATTGATTTCACTCATGATTAGCGCGCGGGTGGTTTTTTTCCTACCGATGTTTGAGGGTTGCCTGGTTTGATCCTTGACGCGCATTGAGAGCGGGTTGCGGTTGTCTTCGCGCCCGTTCGGCAAACCGGCTGCCTGTTACCGTTGGTCGGGATGCTGGCGAATCGAATGCAACGCTGCCAAAGGCATTTCCTGCAGGCAATAAAAAACCCGCACTGGGCGGGTTTTTTATTGATCGGGTGATGCGTGCACCACCTGATTTGAAGATGGTGCCCAGAGACGGAATCGAACCGCCGACACGGGGATTTTCAATCCCCTGCTCTACCGACTGAGCTATCTGGGCTACGGGGCGCATTAAAAGCGTTTTCCGGAGATGCGTCAACTTTTTTTTAGAAAAAACTGAATATTTTTCGATGCTTACGTGTTTTGTTCAAAAAATGATCAGTTTTCCGGCGCGACGTAGCCTTCAGCCTTGGCGTAGTCCTCACCCGAGAAGTATTTGTCCATTTCGGTCTGCAGGAATTTGCGGTCCTCGGCGTTCATCATGTTCAGCCGACGCTCGTTGATCAGCAGGGTCTGGTGCTTCTGCCAGTCGGCCCAGGCTTGCTGCGAGACATTGTTGAAGATGTCTTCGCCTTTGGCACCCGGGTACGGCGGGCGCTCCAGGCCTGGCAGTTGTTCTTTGTATTTGCGGCACATTACGGTGCGGGTCATGAGGACTCTCCTGCATTCAATACGTCGGCTGCGTGTTTGAGCAGCTTCTTCACCGGGGCGGCAAGGCCCAGGCGCGGCGGGGTGGCGAGGTTATACCAGAGCCAGTCGGCCTCGGCCACGTGGCTGGCCGGCGTCTGAACCCTGACCAGCCAGGGTTCGATGCTGAGCTGGAAATGGCTGAAGGTGTGTAGCACGCCTGGCAGCTCGTGGTGGCTGCCCAGCTCCAGCGCGTGCTGGCTGGCCAGGTGCTGCAGGTCATCGAAGGCGTCCAGCTCTGGCAGGCTCCACAAGCCGCCCCAGAGTCCGGTAGACGGGCGGCGGTAAAGCAGAATCTCGCCCTGGGCGTTGGCCAGCAACGGCATCAGGGTGCGTTTTTGCGGGATGCTCTTGCGTGGCTTGGGCACCGGGTAGCGGGTTTCCAGGCCCAGCAGGTGCGCTTCACAACTGCGCTCCAGCGGGCACAACAGGCAGCTGGGCTTGCTGCGCGTACACAAGGTCGCGCCGAGGTCCATCATCGCCTGGGTGTAGTGGTTGACGCGGGCGTGCGGGGTAAAGCGCTCGGCAACCGCCCATAGCTGGCGCGCCACGGCCGGTTCACCGGGGTAGCCTTCCTGCGCCACATAACGCGCCAGCACGCGCTTGACGTTGCCGTCGAGGATCGGCGCACGAATGCCCATACTGATGCTGGCGATGGCCCCGGCGGTGGACAGGCCGATGCCAGGCAGTTCGGTGAGCTGCTCGACACTGCGCGGAAACTCACCGCCGTGTTCGGCCATGATGATCTTCGCGGTCTTCTGCAGGTTGCGCGCGCGGGTGTAGTAGCCCAGCCCGGTCCACAGGTGCAGCACTTCGTCTTCGGCTGCTTCAGCCAGGTCCTGCACGGTGGGCAGGGCGGTCATGAACCGGTCGAAGTAGTTGAGCACCGTGCTGACCTGGGTCTGCTGCAGCATGATTTCCGAAACCCATACCCGGTAAGGGTTGATGTCCTGCTGCCAGGGCAGATCGTGGCGGCCATGGACATCGAACCAGTCCAGCACCGCCTGAGAGAACTGCTCAGGCGCAAGGGCGTGTACAGCATTCATCGTTTGAACAGCCCCTTCAGAGCATCTTTGAGTTCAGGGCTGACTTTGTCGCCCAGTTTTTCTTCGATCTTTTCATCGAGCTTGTTGCGCACTTCATTGGCCGCAAGCTTGGCGGCGACCTGGCCGAGGCCTTCCTTGTCGACCCGGCACGCCTTGGCACCCAGCTCCAGCGGGCCACGGCAATGCACCGGCCACTCGATGCCGACATAGCGCTCGTTGACCTGGCAGGCCGGGTCGGGCATTTCGCCCTTGTCGCCTTCGATGATGATGCCGACGCGATAATCCATGCCCAGCACGCGCAGGTCGACATCGCCTTTACCGTTGAGGGTCAGGCCGGGGATCTGCGCCTTGAGGTCCGGGTTGCTGGCGACCCCGTTACGCACGGCAAGGCTGCCGCTCAGTTGTCGGAACGGGGTGTCCTTGCCGCGTGGCTCGCCGGTCAGCGGCTTGCGGTTGAGCAGGGCAATGCCTTGGCAGAGTTGCTGTTCGAGGTTGGCATTGACCAGCACGCCATTGTTGACGACGAAGCTGGCGGTGCCGTTAAGGCTGTCGATCAGCGCTTTCTCACTGTTGCCCTTGCCGCTCAGATCACTGTTGAGGATCAACTGGCCGCGCACGGGCGGGGTCTGGCCCTGGCTATCGAGCACGCGCTCGACCGGCACCTTGTTGACCCGGGTCTGCACGCTGGCGGTCGGGATGTCCTGGCGGGCATCAAGGTTGCCCTTGATCTCGAAGTCGCCGTTGTACAAACCGCCGCGCAGGCTGTCGACACGGATCACGCCGCCGGCGGCCTGGGTCTTGAGCGCGGCATTGTCGATCGGCAGCTTGTTGACGATCAGTTTGCCGAAACTCAGCTCGGCTTCGACGTCGAGACTGCGCAGGCGCTCCAGCGGCAACAGCTTCTCGGTGCTCCAGGCGGTCTTGGTCGGCGGCTCGGGCAGTGGGGTGGTGCCCGCGCCGGCGATGGCTGTGGCTTCGCTGTTCTGTACTTCGGACTTGCGCGCCGCCTTGGCGCCTTTTTCGGTCTCGGTTGCGGCCGGGCGATAGCGGTCGGCGTCGAAGCTGTCGGCCTTCAGTTGCAGGCGCAGCGCCTGTTTGCTGAAGTCTTCTATGGCGACGCGACCGCTGAAAGTGCTGTCGTCGACCTTGAGGTTCAGCTCATCGAGCACCAGGCTGGTCGGCGTGCCGCTCAGGCGGGTGACCAGCTCGACCTTGCTCAGGCTGCCTTCGGCCATGGTCGGCAGTGGCTGGCCGATACCGTCCATGAAGGTGCGCAGGTTGAATTGCGCCACCGACAGGCCGCCGCTGAGCTGCGGGGTCTTGTCCAGATCGCGGGCGCGCAGTTCGCCCAGCGCGCGCAGTTGATTGGTGGTGATTTTCAGGCTGTTCCATTCGGCCACATTGGCCGCCAGGTCAGCCAGCAACTGGCCTTGAGCAACAAAGGTGACGGTCTTGCCTTGCAGCGGCTCGCCGGCCAGTTCACCGGACAGACGCATGTCTTCGAACTGGTAGCGCTGCAGGGCCCGATCCAGGCGCAGGTTGCCGGTCAGTTCGGTGCGGGCGCGCAATGCAGGCTGGTTGCCGCTGAGGAACGCGGTGAGCTTCAGGCTGATGTCGCTGCCCTCACGAACCGGGCCTGTGCTCAGTTGGATGCTTTCGGCGGTATAGGTCTGGTTCTTCGCTTCATCGGTATACAGCACGCGGGCATTGTTGACGGTCAGGCTGTCGATATCCAGCTTGACGGGCCTGGACGGTTTTTGCGCAGTGTCTTGTGCTGGCGGAGTGCTCTCGCCGGCCGGGGCGGTTGGCGTGGTGCTGGCCGGGGTCGCCGGTTTACCGATGTCCTCCCAATTGCCATGGCCGTTCTTGTCACGGTTGAGGGTCAGGTTCAGGCCTTCGACGCGAACATCGCTCATCTGCACTTCGCGCCGGATCAGCGGCAGCACCCTGACCGACAGGCCAAGCATCTGCAGGTCGGCAAACGGTTGGTCTGGCGCATTGAGGGTTGCGACCCGGGCGTCGTGCAATTCCAGGCCCAGCCAGGGGAACAGGCTCCAGCCGATATCGCCGTTGAGGGTCAGCTCGACATTGGCCTTCTCGCGGGCCAGTTGGCGGATTTCGTCTTTGTAGTCGTTGGGATCAAACAGATGGGTCAAGGCAAAGCCGAGAGCCACTATGATCAGCAACAAACCGAGAATAAACAGTCCCAGGATTTTGCCGAACGCTTTCATGGGCGGGTCCTTGTGGTCGGTCGCTCGAAATGGGTCAGTGAGTATACCGTTGTCGTCAGGCTGTCGGGCGCACAAGCCGGCAGGATGGCGGTCGGCCTGCCGGCTGGTCGCCGATTGGGTCGGGTAAATTGCACGAAGCAACGGACTTTGTATGACAACTAAGCGCCCTGATTTATTGATCTATGGGGCATGTTTTTTATGATCGGTTATATCTATTGCTTCATAGAAAAAGCTTATTGAGAAAAGACGAAAAAAACCTGTAACAAAACACTAACTGCCTCTTGTAAGTGCTACTCTTGCGCCATCGCTGATCAGGTGCGGCTTTTTGCCACATAACCGTAACCTATTGAATATAAAAGCTCCGGGCTTTCGTTCATGGAAGACTGAGGGTGGGTCGGCGTTAAAAGTCCTGCGAGCATTGCATACATTGGGGTTAATACAATGAGTACAAGCACAGCGTTGGGTGGCCAATCTGCCCAGCCTGCGTTCTTGTCCAAAGAACGCATTATTGCCAAGCCGGGTTTCAACCGCTGGCTCGTTCCGCCCGCCGCTCTGGCCATCCACCTGTGTATTGGTATGGCTTACGGCTTCTCGGTGTTCTGGTTGCCGTTGTCCAAGGCTGTTGGTATCACCGCTCCTGTCGCCTGCACACCGGACATGGGTTTCTTCGCACAGATGTTCGCGTCGAGCTGTGACTGGCAGATCTCCATGCTGGGCTGGATCTACACGCTGTTCTTCATTTTCCTGGGCTGTTCGGCAGCTATCTGGGGTGGCTGGCTGGAGCACGCAGGTCCTCGTAAGGCCGGTGTCGTCTCGGCACTGTGCTGGTGTGGCGGTCTGCTGATTTCCGCGCTGGGTATCTATACCCACCAGATCTGGCTGATGTGGCTGGGTTCCGGAGTCATCGGCGGTATCGGTCTGGGCCTGGGTTATATCTCTCCGGTGTCGACCCTGATCAAATGGTTCCCGGACAAGCGCGGCATGGCTACCGGCATGGCGATCATGGGCTTCGGTGGCGGCGCGATGGTGGGTGCACCGCTGGCCACTGCACTGATGAGCCACTTCGCCAGCGCTGACGGCGTAGGTGTATGGCAGAGCTTCGCGGTCATGGCGGTGATCTACTTCGTGTTCATGATGGGTGGCGCTCTGGGCTACCGCGTACCGCCAACCGGCTGGAAGCCTGAAGGCTGGACCGCGCCTGCCAAGAAAGCCAGCAACGCGATGATCACTGACCGCCACGTGCATGTCAGTGTGGCCTGGAAAACCCCGCAGTTCCGTCTGGTCTGGCTGGTGCTGTGCCTGAACGTTTCGGCTGGTATCGGCATCCTGGGCATGGCATCGCCGCTGCTGCAGGAAGTGTTCGCCGGCAAGCTGCTGGGCAATGACCTGACCTTCAGCGAACTGAATGCTGACCAGCTCAAGGCCATCGCGGCGATCGCCGCCGGCTTCACCGGTCTGCTGAGCCTGTTCAACATCGGTGGCCGGTTCTTCTGGGCCTCGTGCTCGGACTACCTGGGCCGTAAAGCCACCTACTTCATCTTCTTCGCGCTGGGCTTCGTGCTGTACGCCTCGGTGCCAACGCTGGGTCACTGGGGCAGCATCGCGCTGTTCGTGGCGGCCTTCTGTGTGGTGCTGTCGATGTACGGCGGCGGCTTTGCCACTGTGCCGGCTTACCTGGCCGACCTGTTCGGTACCCAGATGGTCGGTGCGATCCACGGTCGTCTGCTGACCGCCTGGGCGGCAGCCGGTGTGCTGGGTCCGGTACTGGTCAACTACCTGCGTGAGTACCAGCTCAGCCACGGTGTGGCGCGGGCCGATGCCTACGACATCACGCTGTACATCCTTGCCGGTCTGTTGGTGCTGGGCTTCATCTGCAACCTGATGATCCGTCCGGTGGCCGACAAGTACTTCATGACCGACGCCGAACTGGCCGCCGAGCGCGCCATCGGTCACGACAAGAGCAGCGAAGGCACTACCGTGCTGGAATGGAAAGCCGCTGCTGGCAGCGCGCCGTTCGTGGTCGCCGCCTGGCTGGCCGTGGGCATCCCGCTGGCGTGGGGTGTGTGGGTGACTCTGCAGAAAACAGCGGTACTGTTTAACTGATCCACGTAGGAGCGACTTTAGTCGCGAAGAGGTCTGTAGCCTCGGCACGTTTGTCGCGAATACGACGAAGGCTTTGCAGCTAAAGCTGCTCCTACAGATATACCGATCAGTCAGCAGTTATAAAAAAAGCGCCTGCATGCAGGCGCTTTTTTGTGGGCGCTGTAAAACTCAGGACGACTTGGACAGCTGTGCTGCGCTCTTGCACTTGAGCCTGTAGGCCGCGATCAGCAAGGCGAGCCAGAACGGCATGATGACCACCGAACTGCTGATGCCTGGCGTCAGGTACATGATCACCAGGATGCCGAGCAGAAATGCCAGGCACAGGTAGTTGGTGAACGGGTAGCCAATGCTCTGGAATTGAGTGACCTGGCCGGCCTCACGCTTGGCGGCGCGAAATTTCAGGTGGGTGATGGTAATCAGCACCCAGTTGATCACCAGCGAGGCGACCACCAGGGCCATCAGCAACTTGAAGGCTTCGCCGGGCATCAGGTAGTTGATCAGTACGCACAGGCCGGTGGCTGTGGCCGACACGGCCAGCGAGTTGACCGGCACGCCACGGGCGTTGACCTTGAGCATCGCCTTGGGCGCGTTGCCCTGCGCAGCAAGGCCGAACATCATGCGGCTGTTGCTGTACACGCAACTGTTGTAGACCGACAGCGCGGCGGTGAGCACCACGATATTGAGTACGGTGGCGACGATGTTGCTGTCCAGGTCATGGAAAATCAGCACGAACGGGCTGCCGCCGGTGACGACCTTTTCCCACGGGTAGAGGCTCAGCAGAATGGTCAGCGCGCCTACATAGAAAATCAGGATGCGGTAGATCACCTGGTTGGTGGCCTTGGGAATGCTGCGCTTGGGGTCCTGGGCTTCGGCGGCGGTGATGCCGATCAGTTCCAGACCGCCGAACGAAAACATGATGAAGGCCATTGCCATCAGCAGGCCTTTCACTCCGTTGGGGAAGAAGCCGCCGTTCTGCCACAGGTTGCTGATTGAGGCTTGCGGGCCGCCGTTGCCGCTGGCCAGCAGAATGGCGCCGAACACGATCATGCCGATGATCGCGGCCACCTTGATGATCGAGAACCAGAATTCTGTCTCACCGTAGGTTTTCACGCTGCTCAGGTTCAGCAGGTTGATGATCACGAAGAACGCTGCCGCCGACATCCAGGTCGGAATCTCTGGCCACCAGTACTGGACGTACAGGCCCACGGCAGTGAGTTCTGCCATGCCTACCAGTACATAGAGCACCCAGTAGTTCCAGCCCGACATAAAACCGGCCAGCGGCCCCCAGTAGGTGTTGGCAAAGTGGCTGAAGGTCCCGGCCACCGACTCTTCGACGGCCATTTCGCCGAGCTGGCGCATGATGAAGAAGGCAATCAGGCCGGCGATGGCGTAGCCAAGGATGACCGACGGGCCGGCCATGCTGACGGTATGGGCGACGCCCAGAAACAGCCCGGTACCGATGGCACCGCCCAGGGCGATCAGCTGGATGTGCCTGTTTTTCAGGCCGCGGTGCAGCGTTGCTTGGGTCATTGGATTTTCCATAGCAATGAATGACAAATGGCCCGCTTGCAGCCGGGCTCTTGTAAGGGGCTGACACAGCAAATGCGGTGCCATTTTTCAGGGGCGTGATTCTGCACTCTGAGCGGGTTCGCGGATAGGTCATTTAAGCTGATAGGCTGCGCGGCCTGGAAACATTTAAAGCCTGGGCGATTACCACAATGAAAATGAATGAAATCGACGACTTTGATCTGAAAATCCTTACGCTCTTGCAAGCCAATGGCCGCCTGACCAATCAGGAGTTGAGCGATCTGGTCGGCTTGTCCGCTTCGCAATGCTCACGGCGCCGTATCAGCCTGGAGCAGAGCCTGTTGATTCAGGGCTATCACGCCCGCATTGCCCCGCAGGCCATGGGCCGCGAGGTATTGGCGATGATCGAGGTGCGCCTGACCAGCCACCGCACCGAGCATCGCGAACAATTTCACTCATTGGTGACGACCCTTGATTCGATCATCGATGCCTACAAAACCACCGGCGATGCGGACTACACCCTCAAGGTCGCGGTCGACAATCTGGACAGCCTCAATCGCCTGATGGAGCTGATCACCGCCAGCGATGCGGTGGCGCATATCAAGACCGCAGTGGTGCTGGAGCGCCTGAAGGAAAACAGCGAGGTCACCGCGCTGGTCGGGGGCAAGACTGCGCTGTGTTGATGCATGAGAATCAAATTTGCGCGTAATTAGTGCATTTATTATTTGTTTTGTGTCTTGTTTGTGCGTTTATCGTTATTTATTCGCGCAAAATTGATGTTGTGGATAGTATTGGCGCTCATTGTGTGAGGCGCGCGCTGTGTGGCGTACGTCCTTATGAGCCCCGATCCTGCCCGAGCGACACCCATGACCACGACCGTTGCCGCCGCCAAACCTGTCGATACCCGCCACTCGCTCCAGGAAGACATCTTTGCGATTGTTATCGCGACCGCGATGATTTCCTTCGCCGTCATGCTGCTGCGTCAGGCAGGGGTGATGACTGGCGGCACGGCGGGCATTGCGCTGTACCTGCATTACGCCTGGGCCTTACCGTTCGGTGCTGCTTTCTTCATGCTCAATCTGCCGTTCTATTATCTGGCGTTGCGGCGCATGGGGCGGGTGTTCACCCTCAAGACCTTTTGTGCGGTGGGGCTGGTGTCGTACTTCTCTGATCGCCACGGGCTGTTTATCCACATTGATCAGTTGCAGCCGTTCTATGCCGCGCTGGTGGGCAACGTGATGCTGGGCGTCGGGTTCCTGGTGTTGTTCCGTCACAAGGCCAGTCTGGGTGGTGTTAACATCCTGGCCCTGTATGTTCAGGACCGGTATGGCTTCAAGGCTGGCTGGTTGCAGATGGGCGTGGACATCAGCGTGCTGATCGCGTCCCTGGCGTTCATCAGTTTGCCGGTGCTGGGCGTTTCGGTGCTGGGCGCCATACTGCTGAACTTCATCATTGCGCAGAACCACCGGGCCGACCGTTACTCGGCCTGATTTCCCTTACTTTCAGGAGTTTGTCCGCATGTTTGCCCACGTGGAGTCGTACGCCGGTGACCCGATCCTTTCCTTGATGGAAACCTTTGGCAAGGATCCGCGCACTGACAAGGTCAATCTGAGTATTGGCCTCTACTATGACGCCGTGGGTCACATTCCACGCCTGGACACCGCCGTCCGCGCCCAGCACGAGATCGATGCCGGTGAGCAGAGCGCTTGCGTATACCTGCCGATGGAGGGCCTGGCACCTTATCGTCAGGCGATTCAGAACCTGCTGTTCGGCGCCGAGAACCCGCTGCTCAAGGCTGGCCGTGTGGCGACCATCCAGACCGTGGGCGGCTCGGGCGCGCTGAAGGTCGGCGCGGACTTCCTGAAATACGCCTTCCCGGACTCTCAAGTGTGGGTCAGCGACCCGACCTGGGAAAACCACATCGCGCTGTTCGGCGGTGCGGGCTTCAAGGTCAACAGCTACCCGTACTTCGACAAACGTACCGGCGGGGTCGACTTCGCGGCCATGCTCGGCACGCTGCAAGGCCTGCCGGCGCGCAGCATCGTGCTGCTGCACCCGTGCTGTCATAACCCGACGGGCGCCGACCTGACGCCCGCGCAGTGGGATCAGGTGGTTGAGGTGGTCAAAGGCCGCGAACTGATCGCGTTCCTCGACATTGCTTATCAGGGCTTTGGCAAAGGCATGGAGCAGGATGCCTACGCGATCCGCACCATGGCCGAGGCGGGCGCCACCACCATCGTCAGTAACTCGTTCTCGAAAATTTTCTCGCTGTATGGCGAGCGGGTCGGCGGCCTGTCGATCGTCTGCGAAAGCGCCGAACTGGCTGAGCGAGTGCTGGGCCAATTGAAAGCCACCGTGCGCCGCAACTACTCCAGCCCGCCGGTGCATGGCGCGCAGATCGTGGCGCGGGTGCTCAATAGCCCGGCGCTGCGTGCTGACTGGCTGGCCGAAGTTGAGGCCATGCGCGTGCGCATCATTGAAATGCGCCAACGCCTGGTAGAGGTGCTGGCGCAGAAGGCGCCGCAAAAGGACTTCAGCTTCATCCTGGAGCAGAGCGGCATGTTCAGCTATACCGGCCTGAGCGCCGAACAGGTCGATGAACTGCGCGACAAACACGGCGTTTACCTGATCCGCAGCGGCCGGATGTGTCTGGCCGGCCTGAACGACAGCAACGTCGACAAAGTCGCCGACGCCATCGCCAGCCTGTTCGCGTAAGCATTGCGGCCCGACACCTGGCCTCGCCCGTAGGAGCTGCTTCAGCAGCGAAAGGGCTCGCTGCTAAAGCAGCTCCTACGGGGTGTCGTTGCCGATGTCGCGATACGAATACCATTGCATCCAGACAAGGAGTCCAGCGCATGAAATTCGGCTACACCATCATTTACGTCCCCGACGTTGCCGCGTCCCTGGCGTTCTTCAACCAGGCGTTCGGCCTGGCAACCCGCTTTGTCCATGAGTCCGGCACCTACGGCGAGCTGGAAACCGGTGCAACCGCGCTGGCCTTTGCTGCCGATGAACTGGCGCAATCAAATTTCAGCACCGGTCACGTTGCCGCACACAGTTCCAGCAAACCGCTGGGCATGGAAGTCGCGCTGGTCACCGACGATGTTGCGGCGGCTCACGCGCGTGCCGTGCAGGCCGGTGCAACCGAACTGGCCAGCCCGCAGACCAAGCCTTGGGGGCAAACGGTGTCGTATGTGCGCTGCCCGGACGGCACGCTGGTAGAGCTTTGTTCGCCCATAGGTTGAGCGGTTTCAGGTAGTTCTGAGCAGCCTGGTCGCTATCATCTTGCCTTCTCGTCGCCTCTTTACTTCATGCCGGGCGCTTCTGCGCCTATAATGCTCGCCTTTTTCGCTACTGATTTTGCGGAGCTGGTGATGGCCGAACGTAAGGCATCCGTCGAGCGCGATACTCTGGAAACCCAGATCAAGGTCTCGATCAACCTGGATGGCACCGGAAAGGCCCGATTCGATATCGGGGTTCCCTTCCTTGAGCACATGCTTGACCAGATCGCCCGGCACGGGCTGATCGACCTGGATATCGAGTGCAAGGGCGACCTGGACATCGACGACCACCATACCGTGGAGGACGTCGGCATCACCTTGGGTCAGGCGTTTGCCAAGGCCATTGGTGACAAGAAAGGCATTCGTCGCTATGGCCATGCCTATGTGCCGCTGGACGAAGCGCTGTCGCGGGTGGTCATCGACTTCTCCGGCCGCCCCGGCCTGCAGATGCACGTGCCCTACACCCGTGCGGTGGTCGGCCGGTTCGATGTCGACCTGTTTCAGGAATTCTTCCAGGGCTTCGTCAACCATGCGCTGGTCAGCCTGCACATCGACAACCTGCGCGGCACCAATACCCACCACCAGATCGAAACCGTGTTCAAGGCCTTCGGCCGCGCACTGCGCATGGCTGTCGAGCTCGATGAGCGTATGGCCGGGCAGATGCCTTCCACCAAGGGGGTGCTCTGATGCAGACCGTTGCGGTCATCGACTACGGCATGGGCAACCTGCACTCGGTTGCCAAGGCGCTTGAGCACGTCGGCGCCGGCAAGGTGCTGATCAGCAGCGACGCCAAGGTCATCCGTGAAGCCGACCGCGTGGTGTTTCCCGGTGTCGGCGCGATCCGCGACTGCATGGCCGAGATCCGCCGGCTGGGTTTTGACAGCCTGGTGCAGGAAGTCAGTAAGGACCGTCCGTTTCTGGGGATCTGCGTCGGCATGCAGGCATTGCTCGATCGCAGTGAAGAAAACGACGGCGTTGACTGCATCGGCATGTTTCCCGGCCAGGTCAGGTTCTTCGGCAAGGATCTGAGCGAAGGCGGCGAACACCTCAAGGTGCCGCACATGGGCTGGAACGAAGTCAGCCAGAGTGTCGACCACCCGCTGTGGCACGACATTCCGGATCTGGCCCGCTTCTACTTCGTACACAGCTACTTCATCGAAGCCGGCAAACCCGGTCAGGTGGTGGGCCGTGGTCATTACGGCGTGGACTTCGCCGCAGCACTGGCCGACGGTTCGCGCTTCGCCGTGCAGTTCCACCCCGAGAAGAGCCATACCCACGGCCTGCAACTGCTGCAGAACTTCGTGGCCTGGGACGGGCGCTGGTAAGACCATGAGCCGCTCCAGAACCCGCGCGCCGATTCTCAAGCTGACCCCGGAACAGGAGCAGGAAGCGACCCACAAGCTCAAGCGCCTGTTCGCCGAGCGCTTCGAGCTGGAGCTGGGCACCTTTGAGGTGGCCGAGGTACTGGAGCTGTTCGGGCGTGAGATCGCCCCGTACTACTACAACCGGGCGATTTTCGATGCCCAGCAGTTGCTCAAGGAACGCTTCGAAGCGGTTGAAAGCGACCTGTGGGCACTGGAAAAAGATTAACGATCGTGATGACCCTGTAGGAGCGGCTTCAGCCGCGAAACAGACACTGCGATTCGCGGCTAAAGCCGCTCCTACGACAAAGGAAAAAAGCATGCTCATTATTCCTGCAATCGACCTCAAAGACGGTGCCTGTGTTCGCTTGCGCCAGGGCCGTATGGAAGATTCCACGGTGTTCTCCGACGATCCGGTGAGCATGGCGGCCAAGTGGGTCGACGGTGGCTGCCGCCGCCTGCACCTGGTTGACCTCAACGGCGCCTTTGAAGGTCAGCCGGTCAATGGTGAGGTGGTCACCGCCATCGCCAAGCGTTATCCACAGCTGCCGATCCAGATCGGCGGCGGTATTCGCTCGCTGGAAACCATCGAGCACTACGTCAAGGCCGGTGTGAGCTACGTGATCATTGGCACCAAGGCGGTCAAGCAGCCCGAGTTCGTGGCTGAAGCCTGCCGCGCGTTCCCTGGCAAAGTGATTGTCGGTCTGGACGCCAAAGACGGCTTCGTCGCCACCGACGGCTGGGCTGAAGTCAGCACCGTACAGGTCATCGACCTGGCCAAGCGCTTCGAAGCCGATGGTGTGTCGGCCATCGTCTACACCGACATCGCCAAAGACGGCATGATGCAGGGCTGCAACGTACCTTTCACCGCCGCACTGGCCCAGGCCACGCGGATTCCGGTGATCGCTTCGGGCGGCATCCACAACCTGGGCGACATCCAGGCCCTGCTGGACGCCAAAACCCCCGGCATCATCGGCGCCATCACTGGCCGGGCGATCTACGAAGGCACCCTCGACGTCGCCGAGGCCCAGGCCTTCTGCGATAACTACGGCAACTGACATACCCGGCAGGAGCAGCTTTAGCTGCGAAGCAGGCTGGCCAGGTCGTGGCTATTCATGACCATTCGCGGCCTTCGCGGCTAAAGCCGCTCCTACGAGAATCGGAGATCAGACCCAATGGCTCTAGCCAAACGCATCATCCCTTGCCTGGACGTCGACAACGGTCGGGTGGTCAAGGGTGTGAAATTCGAAAATATCCGCGATGCGGGTGACCCGGTGGAAATCGCCCGGCGTTACAACGAGCAGGGCGCGGACGAAATCACCTTTCTGGACATCACGGCCAGCGTCGATGGCCGGGATACCACGCTGCACACTGTCGAGCGCATGGCCAGCCAGGTGTTCATTCCGCTGACCGTCGGCGGTGGCGTGCGCACGGTGCAGGACATCCGTAACCTGCTCAACGCCGGCGCCGACAAGGTGTCGATCAACACAGCAGCGGTGTTCAACCCCGAGTTCGTCGGTGAAGCGGCCGATCGTTTCGGTTCGCAGTGCATCGTCGTTGCCATCGACGCCAAGAAGGTGAGCGGGCCGGGCGAAGCGCCGCGCTGGGAGATCTTTACCCATGGCGGGCGCAAGCCGACCGGGCTGGATGCGGTCCAGTGGGCGAAGAAAATGGAAGATCTGGGCGCCGGAGAAATCCTGCTGACCAGCATGGACCAGGACGGTATGAAGAATGGCTTCGACCTGGGCGTCACCCGCGCCATCAGCGATGCGCTGGGTATTCCGGTGATCGCCTCAGGCGGCGTCGGCAACCTTGAGCACCTGGCAGCCGGTGTACTGGAAGGCCACGCCAGTGCGGTGCTGGCGGCGAGCATCTTCCACTTCGGTGAATACACGGTTCCCGAAGCCAAGGCCTACATGGCCGCACGGGGCATTGTGGTGCGCTGAAACGATTTTCTGCCGGGATGTATCAAAAGTAGTCATCCCGGTAGACAGTCCACCCGCTTCACGGCACTCTGCATCGGTCGTCTTGTTCGAGTCCCGGAATATGTTCAAGGGTCTTCTGCTTGTACTGATTGGCCTCATCCCGTTTCTCAGCCCGCTGGTGTCTGGCAGCGAAGCGGCAGTGCGCAAGATCGTCCTGCTGACCGAGAACTACCCGCCGTACAACATGGCCCTGGATGGCAAGAACTTCGCTCAGGGCGACAACCTCGACGGCATCGCCGTGCAGGTGATGCGCGAAACCTTCAAGCGTGCCGGTGTCGAGTACAACCTGACCCTGCGCTTTCCCTGGGAACGGGTCTACAAGCTGGCGCTGGAAAAGCCTGGCTATGCGGTGTTCTCCACCGTCCGCACCCCGGAACGCGAGCCCCTGTTCAAATGGGTTGGGCCGATCTCGACGGTCCAATGGGTCCTGCTGGCCCGTGGCGACAGCCCGATTGTCTCGCTCAGCAGCCTGGAACAGGCGAAAAGCTACCGGGTCGGCGCCTACAAAGGCGATGCGGTGGCCGAGCATCTGTTGCTCAAAGGCTTTGATCCGGTATTGATGCTGCGCGACCAGGACAACCCGCGCCGGCTGGTCAGCGGCCAGATCGACCTGTGGGCCACCGCCGACCCGACCGGGCGCTGGCTGGCGCGTCAGGACGGCATCACCGGCCTCAAGAGCGTATTGCGCTTCAACAGGGCCGAGCTGTACCTGGCCTTGAATAAAGACACCCCGCAGCCGATCGTTGAGCGGCTGCAAAAAGCCCTCGACCAGATTCGCCGTGAAGGGCTGATCGACAAGATCACCGATCAGTATTTGTAGGCGCCCTCTCAGAGGGTGTTTACAAAATAGGCGAACGAAGGCAAGACAAGGCGAAATCGGGCGAAAAAGCGCAGTGTACATAAGTACATGAGCATTTTGAGGTCGATTTCAACGCAGTATTGCCGAGTGCAGCCATTTTGTAGGCACCCTCTTAGCGATACACACCATTTTTGCCATGAGCCGGCATGGCCTTGTTGCCGCGCAGGCTGATCATGTGGCGCAACTCGATCCATTCCACGCCCTGGGCCTTGAGCCTGGGCATTTCGCGTTCCAGGACGTCGAGGGTCACCGGGTAAGGATGGCCGATCACCACGGCAGTGCCTTTCTCGCGGGCCAGCCGCACGGCGCTGTGCAGTTGCCGGGTGATGGCCTCGGCAGTGCGCTCGTCGTCGAGAAACACATCCCGCGAGACACTCGCCAGGCCCAGTTCCTGAGCCTTGGCGGCGGCCACGGTGCGGGCGCTGGTGCGGCTGTCGACAAAGAACAGGTGGCGCCGTTGCAGTTCGGCCATCAGCCAGCTCATGGCCTCAGGCTCGGCGGTCATGCGGCTGCCCATGTGGTTGTTGATGCCGGCGGCGTAGGGCACCTTGAGCAATGCCGCGTTGAGGCGGCTTTCCAGCTCGCTGGTGGGCAGGCCCGGATGCCAGGCGTAGGGGCCGGTGGCCGGGTCCATGGGCATATGCAGGATCACCGTCTTGCCGGCCTTATGGCCCTGCCGGGCGAAGTCGGTGGCATGCGGTGTGTCAGGCATGATCGCCAGGGTCACCGGCCCCGGCAGGGCCAGGGTCCGGCTATCGCGGCTGGGGTTTTGGCCCAGATCGTCGATGATCAGGCTCAGGTAGGCTTTCGGCGCCTCAGTGGCAGCGGCTGCGCAAGACACAGCCGCCAGCACCAGAGCGAGCCCAAGGTGAAGGAACCCGCGCATCAGTTGCCGCGGGTGACGCTCAGGCCCTTGAGCAGGCTGAGCGCCTGATTGAGCTGATAGTCTTCATCCTGCGGACGGCTCTTGGCTGCGCTGCCCTTGACGGTCGGCCTGTCGGCCCCGCCGTTGCCATTGCCCAGGTGGCCGTACAGGTCGGCTTCCTTGTAGTTCTCGCCATCGGCTTCGCTGGTGACCTTGCCACGGCGCACCACGATGTCCGGGTTGATGCCCTGCGCCTGGATTGAGCGACCGTTAGGGGTGTAGTACAGCGCGGTGGTGAGCTTCAGGGCGCGGTCGTTGTTCAGCGGCAGCACGGTCTGGACCGAGCCTTTGCCGAAGGTATCGGTGCCCATCAGAATGCCGCGCTTCTGGTCTTGCAAGGCACCGGCGACGATTTCCGAGGCCGACGCGCTACCGCCGTTGATCAGCACCACCAGTGGCACGCCTTCGCTGGCATCGGCCGGGTCGGCAGAGAAGCGCAGTTCGGAGTTGGCGATCCGGCCTTTGGTGTAAACGATCAGGCCTTTGGTCAGGAAGTGGTCGGCCACGGCGACCGCCGATTGCAGCACGCCGCCTGGGTTGTTGCGCAGGTCCAGGACGATGCCGCTGAGTTTCTTGTTGCCGTTGTCCTTGCGCAGCTTGGCCAGCGCCTTGCCCACTTCGTCGCCGGTCTTGACCTGGAACTGGGTGATGCGCACATAGCCATAGCCGCTTTCGAGCAGCTGCGCCTTGACGCTCTTGACCTGGATGATGGCCCGCGACAGGGTCACGTCAAACGGGTTGCCGCCATCGCGCACCAGGGTCAGGGTGATCTTCTCGCCGACCTTGCCGCGCATCTTGTCCACGGCCTCCTGCATGGTCTGGCCCTGGGTCGGTGCACCGTTGATCTTGACGATCAAGTCACCGGCTTCGATGCCGGCGCGCGAGGCCGGGGTGTCGTCGATGGGCGAGACCACTTTGACCATGCCGTTCTCGACACCCACTTCGATGCCCAGGCCGCCGAACTCACCGCTGGTGCTCTCTTGCAGCTCCTGGAAGTCTTCCGGGCCGAGATAGGCAGAGTGCGGGTCAAGGTTGCTGAGCATGCCCTTGATCGCATTCTCCAGCAGGGTTTTGTCGTCCACGGGCTCGACGTAGGCAGCCTTGACCCGGTCCAGTACCTCGGCAAAGGTGCGCAGCTCGTCCAGCGGCAACGGTGCCTTGGCGTTGGCCGCAGCGGCAGGCTCCGCCGCTCGGGCGGCAGGGGCTGGCTCGGCGGCCTGAGTCAGCGGTGCCCCGATCACGAGGGCAATCGCCAGGGCCAGCGAGGTAAGGCGGGGCAAATGCAGCATGTGACAAGCTCCTGATCTTGAGTGGTGCCGACTTATCCTTGAGAACGGCACCATTGGGCCGGGTCGGTCGGACGACCCTGCTGACGAATGGCAAAGTACAGCGCTGCGGTGTCCTGACCGCCACTACTACCTACTGTGGAGATCGCTTCACCGGCCTTGACGATATCACCGGCCTTCTTGAGCAGGCTCTGATTGTGGCCATACAGGCTCAGATAACCGTTGCCATGGTCGAGAATGACCAGAAGTCCGGCGCCACGCAACCAGTCAGCGAAAACCACCCGGCCACCATGGACAGCGCGGACCTGGCTGCCAGCGGCAGCGCTGATCATTACGCCATCCCAGCGTGAGCGTTCATCGTCGCCGCGGGCTTCGCCGAACCGTGCAAGTAATCGACCATTGATCGGCCATGGAAGTTTACCCCTGGCCTCAGCAAAAACGCCGCCATACACCGCGCCGTCGCTGGACACGGCAATGCCGGGGGTTCTGGCCGGGCGCCTGGGCGCAGGCTCTTCATCGTCACTGCGATTGTTGCGGGCCAGTGCCTGCTGGCGCTGACGCTCGGCGGCGGCCTCGGCCTCACGGGCGGCGGCGAGGGCTTTCTGGCGTGCTTCTTCGGCTTCACGGGCCTGACGGGCGAGGGTTTCCTCGATGGTCTTGAGCACGCTGTTCAGCTCGGCCTGGTCCTGCTGGCGGGCCGCCAGTTTCTGATCGCTGGCCCTGGTCTGCTGATTAAGGGTAGCCAGCACCTTCTGGCGTTCTTCGCGGACCTTGGCCAGTTCGTTGTTCTGGCGCTCGAGGTCGCTTTTCTGGACCAGCAGTTGCGCCTGCTGGCGGTCGATGTCTTTTTCGACATTGGCCAGCTGGCGCAGGGTTTCGTTGAATTGCTCAAGCTGGGCCAGACGCGCTTTGCTGAGAAAGTCGTAATAGGTGAGGGTGCGGGCGAATTTTTCCGGGTGCTGCTGATTGAGCAGCAGCTTGAGGTATTCCTGGCGGCCGCCTTGGTAGGCAGCACGGGCCTGGATGGCGATCAGGCGTTGCTGATCGACCTTGGCGTTGTTGAGCTGTTTCTTGTCATGGTCGAGCTTGTGCAGCTCGGCTTCGGTCTTTTTTAGTTCCAGCTGCAGGACCTCGACCTGCTTTTCAAGCTTTCCCATTTCCGTTTCAGTGGCGCGCAGGTCCTTCTGGACCCCGCTCTTTTCGGCCTGCAGTTTGCTCAGGGTCTTTTGCAGCTCGGCAATGTCCTGGCGGGCAGCCTCTATCTGTTTTTGTGTCTGAGCGCGTTCATCCTCGGCGAATGCCGGGTTGAGCAGGCAGATCAGAACAAGGGCGGTCAGGGCGCGGAGCATGTGAATGGGCGATACCGGGCAATGGGTGAATGGAACGACAGGCTTAGTATGCCCGCGCTATCCGGTAAAACAAATGAAGCTGGTAGGTGGGAGCGGCCTTTCACGGCATTCGCGGCTGAAGCCGCTCCCACGATTGAGATGTTATTTGGCCACCAGAATCGAATGGCCGGTCATTTCTTCGGGCTTGTCCAGGCCCAGCAACAGCAGCAGGGTCGGGGCCACGTCGGCCAGGACACCGCCTTCACGGACCTTCAAAGGCTTGTTGCCATAATAGATGAACGGCACCGGTTCGGAGGTGTGCGCCGTGTGCGCCTGGCCGGTATGGTCGTCGGTCATTTGCTCGACGTTACCGTGGTCGGCGGTGATCAGCGCTTCGCCGCCGACCTTGTCCAGCGCGGTGGTGATGCGCCCCAGGCACTCGTCCAGGCACTCCACGGCCTTGACCGCCGCGGCCATCACACCGCTGTGGCCAACCATGTCGCCGTTGGCGTAGTTGACGATGATCACGTCATAACGCTGGTTTTCGATGGCATCGACGATGCGGTCGGTGACTTGCGGTGCGCTCATCTCTGGCTGCAGGTCGTACGTGGCGACCTTGGGCGACGGGATCAGGATGCGCTCTTCGCCAGGGAATTCCTCTTCGCGGCCGCCGGAGAAGAAGAACGTCACATGGGCGTATTTCTCGGTTTCGGCGATGCGCAGTTGGGTTTTACCGTTGTCGGCCAGGTACTGGCCCAGCACGTTTTTCAGGCTGCCCGGCGCGAAAGCGGCCGGGGCGTGGATGCTGGCCGAGTACTGGGTCAGCATCACGTAATGGGTCTTGGGCTGGCGGGCGCGGGCGAACTCTTTGAAGTCATCCTCGACGAACACCCGGCTCAGTTCGCGGGCGCGGTCGGCGCGGAAGTTCATGAATACCACGGCGTCGCCGTCTTCAACGGTGACTTTCTCGCCAATGGCCGTGGGTTTGACGAACTCGTCGCTCTCGTCACGGGCATAGGCCGCCTGCAGACCGGCTACGGCGTTGTCTGAGGTGAATTCGGCAGTGCCGTCAACAATCAGGTTATAGGCCGCCGAAACGCGATCCCAGCGATTGTCGCGGTCCATGGCGAAGAACCGGCCGATGATCGTCGCGATGCGGCCCTTGCCCAACCGGGCAAACGCGTCGTCGAGCAGTTGCAGCGAGCTTTCGGCGCTGCGCGGTGGCGTATCGCGGCCATCGAGGAACGCATGCAGGTAGATTTTCTCGGCGCCGCGCTTGGCCGCCAGTTCGGCCATGGCGACCAGATGATCCTGGTGGCTGTGCACCCCGCCGTCCGACAGCAGGCCCATGATGTGCACGGCCTTGCCGGCACCAACGGCCTTGTCGACTGCCTCGCAGATGGCCGGGTTTTCGAAGAACTCGCCGTCGCGGATGGCCTTGGTGACCCGGGTGAAGTCCTGGTACACCACCCGGCCGGCGCCGAGGTTCATGTGACCGACTTCCGAGTTGCCCATCTGCCCGTCGGGCAGGCCGACGTCCATGCCGGAGCCGGAAATCAGCCCGTGGGACTTGCTGGCGTAGAGACGTTCCATGACTGGCATCCGGGCCGCCATGATGGCGTTGCCTTCGGGGTTCTCGCTGTGGCCGAAGCCGTCGAGAATGATCAGAACCAGAGGTTTGGGCGCAGCAGTCATAGAAACCCTCGTTTGCCGGCCGCTTCAGTCGGGAACGTCGTCCCGGTTTCGAACGGCCTGCTTTGCAAAATGGGAAGTAGGGAAAAGATCGGCATTTTAGGGACAAGTTCCCCCGGCGTCACTGCCGTGCACCCTTTGGTGGTCCTTGGGGGGTGTGTATACTGGCCGGCATTTTAACGCCCTGGAACCTAAAGATGGTTGCTCAACTGCTTGAATTCATCACAAACCACTATCTGATCACCGGCGCTTTCGTGATTCTGCTGGCGTTGCTGATCGCTTATGAAGTGAGCAAAGGTGCCCGCGGTATCAGCACTGGCCAACTGACCGCGCTGGTGAACAGCGACCAGGGCGTGGTGATCGACGTTCGTTCCGCCAAGGATTACGCCGCAGGCCACATCGTTGGCGCGCTCAATTACCCGCAGGACAAAGTCCTGAGCCGTACTTCGGAGCTGAACAAATACAAGGACAAGACGTTGATTCTGGTCGACGCCATGGGGCAGCATGCAGGCAGCACCGCCGGCGAGCTGATCAAGGCTGGCTTCAAGGCGGCCAAGCTGTCGGGCGGTATTTCCACCTGGCGTGCCGACAACCTTCCATTGGTGAAGTAAATGGCCGATGTCCTCGTCTATTCCAGTGACTATTGCCCTTATTGCATCCGCGCCAAGCAGTTGCTCAAGAGCAAGAACGTAGCCTTCGAAGAAATTCGCGTCGATGGCCAACCCCAGGTGCGCGCAGCCATGGCCCAGAAGGCCGGGCGTACTTCGGTGCCACAGATCTGGATCGGCGACGCCCATGTGGGCGGCTGTGATGACCTGTTTGCTCTGGAGCGTGCCGGCGAACTCGATGAGCTGCTTCAGGCCTGACTCAACTTTATTGCAAACCCTAATTTCGAGAAGGATCCGACATGACCGAACAAACCACCAACGGCGCTGTTGCCAACGAAGACAACGCACCACAATTCTCGCTGCAGCGTCTTTACGTTCGTGACCTGTCGTTTGAAGCACCGAAAAGCCCGGCCATCTTCCGTCAGGAGTGGACCCCTTCGGTCAGCCTGGACCTCAACACCCGCCAGAAAGCGCTGGAAAACGACTTCTACGAAGTCGTCCTGACCCTGTCGGTTACTGTGAACAACGGTGACGAGACTGCTTTCATCGTTGAAGTGCAACAGGCCGGCATCTTCCTGATCAAGGGTCTGGATGCTTCGTCCATGAGCCACACCCTGGGTGCGTTCTGCCCGAACATTCTGTTCCCGTACGCGCGCGAAGCCATCGACAGCCTGGTGGTGCGTGGTTCGTTCCCGGCGCTGATGCTCTCGCCAGTGAACTTCGACGCCCTGTATGCCCAAGAGCTGCAGCGTCTGCAAGAGTCGGGCGAAGCGCCTTCGGCCTGATCGCACCGCTCATGAAAAAGCGCCTTTGCAGGCGCTTTTTTTATGCAGCGGTGTTCAAGGTGTCCTTCAGGGGGCCTCTAAAAACGTAGGCGAGGCAGCCAGCGCAAGGCAAAAACAGGCGAGCAAGCGGAGTTGACCCGTTGTCAATGAGCATTGTGAGCCTGTTTTTAACGCAGTGATGGCAACGCAGGTAGTTTTTAGAGGTGCCCTTCAGGCAAAACCCTGCTGCCGCCACGCCTCATACACCGCCACGGCCACGGTATTGGACAGGTTCAGGCTGCGGCAGCCTTCACGCATGGGCAGGCGCAGGCGCCGGTCCGGGCTGAAGGTGTCGAGCACTTCGGCGGGCAGGCCACGGCTTTCCGGGCCGAAGATAAACGCATCGCCAGGCTGAAAGCTGACGTCGTGAAATGGCTGCGAGCCCTTGGTGGTGAAAGCGAACAGCCGCGGGTGGCCGAGTTTTTCCAGGCAACTGGCCAGGCTTGGGTGGGTTTGCAGCGTGGCATACTCGTGGTAGTCGAGCCCGGCGCGGCGCAGCCGTTTGTCGTCCAGCTCGAAACCCAACGGCTCGATCAAATGCAGGGTGCAGCCACTATTGGCGCAGAGCCTGATGACATTGCCGGTATTCGGCGGAATTTCTGGTTGAAAAAGGATGACGTGAAACATGCACGGCTCCGAACGAAATGACGGGATGCATTCTACTCCTGAAGAAGACCCCAGGCCGAAGTTCTGGCCGCGGGTGTTGGGCTCGATGGCGATTGTCGGGTTTTCGGTGGGGATGATGATCGGTCGTCTGACCCAGCCTGAGCCGGTTGAACTGGTGCAGATCGAAGAGCTGCCCACCGGGCTGGCCTTGTGGTTCGACGAAGAACCCACAGTAGAAGGCGATACCGTGGACGGCGCCGTGGTGTTGCATCTGCTGGCGTACGGACGGCCCTGGAACGGCCAGTTGCGCATGGACAACAAAGTGGCGCGCTGGCGCATCGAGCGGGGGGATAAAGGACTGGTGCTGACGCTGCTGGCGGCCCGTCCGTTGCAGGGTGACTGGCACACTGACGAGGTGGACGGGCGCTGGAGGCTGAAAGTCAGCCTCCGTGAGCAATAAAAAGGGGAATCCCCGGCCTGCCTGTACCAAGGCCCCCAAAACTGGTAGGTACAGGAGATATTGCAGGTCGCGTGCCAGTTTTGTGGAAACCCGCTTTCTATTTTGTGAAAGCCTCGCAGGCCCTTGTGGTGCTGGCTTTGCAGCCGTCGCATGAAGGCGTGTTGGCCTGCGCCGTTCGATACCGTCGGTTGAGGCCGTGCATTTATGCACGCTTATCGCGCACCACAGCGGCGCGGCTACCCATCGTGAAGCATCTGGCTTGTATTTATTCCGTAGGATCGGCTTCAGCCGCGAAGGCTTCCCTACTGAAGCAGGGCCTACGGGTCTTCAATTGCCCTGCAGAAAATCGCCCCATAGCTGTTGCGCCACGCTCAAGGCCACCACCGGGGCGGTTTCGGTGCGCAAGACCCTGGGGCCGAGGCGGGCGGCGTGATAACCGCTGGCTTTGGCTTGCTCGACCTCGGCATCGCTCAGGCCGCCTTCCGGGCCGATCAGGAAGGCCAGGCTCTGCGGCGCTGGATGGCTGGTCAGCGGCGCGGCAACCGGGTGCAGTACCAGCTTGAGGTCGGCCTGAGTGGTTTTAAGCCATTCGCCCAGCGGTATAGGCGAATGAATCACCGGCACCACCGAACGGCCGCATTGCTCGCAGGCGCTGATTGCAATCTGCCGCCAGTGAGCCTGACGCTTCTCGGCACGTTCGTCCTTGAGGCGCACCTCGCAGCGCTCGCTGACAATCGGCGTGATCTCTGTGGCGCCCAGCTCAGTGGCTTTCTGGATCGCCCAGTCCATGCGCTCGCCACGCGACAGGCCCTGGCCCAGATGAATGCGCAACGGCGATTCGGGCTGCCCGGCAAATGACTCATCGAGTTGCACGCGCACCTGCTTTTTGCCGACCTCCAGCAGGGTGGCGCGATATTCGCTGCCCGAGCCGTCGAACAGTTGCAGTGCCTGACCTTCGGTCATGCGTAACACCCGGCCAATGTAATGGGCCTGGGCTTCTGGCAAGGTGTGTTCGCCCAGGCTCAGTGGGGCATCGATGAAGAAGCGGGACAGTCTCATGGGGGGATCTCTGGATATTCTGGGCAGCTATTTGCGGCTGTAGGAGCGGCTTTAGCCGCGAAGCTCCTACGGGGATAGTCGGGTTCAGCCGGGGTCGCGAAAGTCCGGGTGGAAGCCTTCCGGTACTGCCACGCTGATGGTTTCACGCGTGGCGATGTCGATGCCTTCGCTGGCCACTTCGGCCAGAAAGTCGATCTGCTCCGGGGTGATTACATAAGGCGGCAGGAAATACACCACGTTGCCTAGCGGGCGCAGCAGCGCGCCACGCTCCAGGGCATGCTGGAACACCTTCAGGCCCCGACGCTGCTGCCACGGGTAGGCGGTCCGGGTGGCTTTGTCCTGCACCATCTCGATGGCTAGGGCCATGCCGGTCTGGCGCACTTCGGCGACATTCGGGTGGTCGGCCAGGTGCGCGGTGGCGCTGGCCATGCGCTGGGCCAGGGCCTTGTTGGCCTCGATCACATTGTCTTGTTCGAAGATATCCAGCGTTGCCAGCGCGGCGGCGCATGCCAGCGGGTTGCCGGTGTAGCTGTGCGAGTGCAGGAAGGCGCGCAGGGTCGGGTATTCGTCGTAGAACGCGCTGTACACCTCATCGGTGGTCAGGCACGCCGCCAATGGCAGGTAGCCGCCGGTCAGCGCCTTGGACAGGCAGAGAAAATCCGGCCGGATACCGGCCTGTTCGCAGGCGAACATCGTCCCGGTGCGGCCAAAGCCCACGGCGATTTCGTCGTGGATCAGGTGCACGCCGTAGCGGTCACAGGCTTCGCGCAACAGCTTGAGATAGACCGGGTGGTACATGCGCATGCCACCGGCACCCTGAATCAGCGGCTCGACGATCACTGCCGCGACGCTGGCGTGATGTTCGGCCAGGGTCTGCTCCATGGCCTGGAACATCGTGCGCGAGTGTTGCTCCCAGCTCACGCCTTCGGGGCGGTGATAGCAGTCCGGGCTGGGCACCTTGATGGTGTCGAGCAGCAGCGACTTGTAGGTCTCGGTAAACAACGCCACATCGCCCACCGACATCGCCGCCACCGTCTCGCCGTGGTAGCTGTTGGTCAGGGTCACGAAGCGTTTTTTGTCGGGCTGGCCGCGGTTGAGCCAGTAATGAAAGCTCATCTTCAAGGCCACTTCGATGCACGACGAACCGTTGTCGGCATAGAAGCAGCGGGTCAGGCCTTCCGGGGTCAGCTTGACCAGCCGCTCCGACAGTTCGATGACCGGCTGATGGCTGAAACCGGCCAGGATCACGTGTTCGAGCTGATCGACCTGGTCCTTGATGCGCTGGTTGATGCGCGGGTTGGCGTGGCCGAACACATTCACCCACCAGGAGCTGACCGCGTCCAGGTAGCGTTTGCCCTCGAAGTCTTCCAGCCACACACCCTCGCCACGGCGGATCGGAATCAGCGGCAGTTGTTCGTGATCTTTCATCTGCGTGCAGGGGTGCCACAAGACCTTGAGGTCACGTTGCATCCACTGATCATTCAGGCCCATGGGCGCTCTCCATTAAGCGAATCGCGCAAGCCTAGTGAATGCCCGGCTCAGGGACAACCTTTGATCGCTGGCAGGCCTTTCGTCAGTCACGTATGCTCGCGGCTCTTCGCGACATTTCCTGAACTTTTCCACATTTTTTATCGGAGTTTGCGCAATGCGTTTCGCTTTGCTACGCGGCTGTGCGCTGTTGGTGATAGGGCTGGTCAGCTTTAATGCACTGGCCAGCGACAAACCCCGGACCGCCATCGTGGTCGGCGGCGGACTGGCGGGGCTGACGGCCGCCTATGAACTGCAGGCCAAGGGCTGGCAGGTCACTGTGCTGGAGGCCAAAGGCAGCACCGGCGGGCGTTCGGGCCTGGCCACCAGCGAGTGGATCGGCAGCAACAAGGTTCAGCCATTGCTCAACCAGTACCTGAACACCTTCAAGCTGACCAGCGTTGCTGCGCCGGAGTTTGTCCGCACGCCCAGCTACCTGATCGACGGCGTGCACTTCAGCGCCGCAGACCTGGCCGTCAAGCAGCCTGCCACTGCCGAGGCACTCAAGCGTTACGAAGAGACGCTGGATAATCTGGCGCGCTCCATCGACGACCCGGAGAACCCGGCAGCCAACAGCACGCTGTTTGCCCTGGACCAGATCAACGTGTCCAACTGGCTGGACCGGCAGAATCTGCCAGAAACCGCCCGGCAGTTGATCAACCAGCAAATCCGTACCCGCTACGACGAGCCTTCGCGCCTGTCGCTGCTGTACTTTGCCCAGCAGACCCGGGTGTACCGTGGCGTCGATGACCGCGACCGTCGTGCGGCGCGGTTGCCCGGTGGCAGCGCGGTGCTGACCGAGGCGTTTACCAGGCAGTTGAAGTCGATCAAGACTCAGTCGCCGGTGTCGGCGATTATTCAGGACAAGGACAGCGTGACGGTCAAGGTTGGCAGCGTCGGCTACAGCGCCGATTACGTGGTGCTGGCCGTGCCGCTGCGGGCGCTGGCGAAAATCCAGATGACCCCGGCGCTGGGCGACAAATACCTGGGCGCGCTGCGCAGCACCAACTACGGTTGGCGCGACCAGATCATGCTCAAGTTCAAAACCCCGGTATGGGACAGCAAGGCGCGCCTGTCGGGCGAGATTTTCAGCAATACCGGGCTTGGCATGCTGTGGATCGAACCGGCGCTCAAAGGCGGCGCCAACGTGGTGATCAACCTGTCGGGCGACAACGCGCGGATCATGCAGGCGTTTGGTGACAAGCAACTGGTCGATCAGGTGCTGATCCGCCTGCATGCGTTCTATCCACAGGCACGCGGTGCCTATACCGGTTATGAAATCCGCCGCTACAGCGTCGATCCGGGGATGGGCGGTTCGTACCTGGCCTATGGTCCGGGGCAGATCAGCAAGTTCTGGCGGGTCTGGGAAAAACCGGTGCAGCGCGTCGCGTTTGCCGGTGAGCACACCGACACCCTGTACCCCGGCACCCTGGAAGGCGCGCTGCGCAGCGGCCAGCGCGCAGCCAGCCAAGTGCAGGATCTGGCGGCCGGCAAGTCGTTCGAGCCGAAAGTGATCCCGCCGGCACCGGCTCCGGCAGTGGCGCCGGCGAAGAAGGACGAGCAACCGGGCTTCTTCTCGCGGATGTTTGGTGGCGAAGACAAACCTGCCGAGAAAGCGCCAGCTCCAGCCGCTCCTGCACCGGTAGCACCTGCACCTGTCGTGGCGCCGGAGCCAGCACCTGCACCGGTGGTTCCGGCCAGGGTCGAGCCAGCCAAGGACACGGTGAAGAAAGAGCCGGCCAGTAAAGAGGCCACTCATAAGGCGCCAGCGCACAAGGAGCCGGCCAAGAAAGAGCCAGCAAAGAAAGAACCGGCCAAGAAAGAACCTGCGAAAAAGGAACCGGCCAACAAGGCACCCGCCAAGACCGAACCGGCGAAAAAAGCCCCGGTCAAGGACAAGGCCGAAGCCGCCGGGGCCTGAAGCGCTGACCAGCAGTCAAAGGCTGCCACCGCTCTGGGTGGGGACTGCGCTGCTGGCAACCAGCGTTCGAAACCCAAGGGTGTAGACAAGATACTGGCACTGCGCTTATCTTGCGCGCAGGCCGCCTCATGCGGCCTGCGTCGCTCGGACGGTTCCGGGCGCTTACGTTTGCGAGATTCTCATGGCTGACCAAGGTTCGCCGCGCCGCTTTGCGCGCATCGATCGACTCCCCCCGTACGTTTTCAATATCACCGCCGAGCTGAAAATGGCTGCTCGTCGTCGCGGTGAAGACATCATCGACCTGAGCATGGGTAACCCCGACGGGGCTACGCCACCGCACATCGTGGAAAAGCTGGTCACCGTCGCCCAGCGCGAAGACACCCACGGTTACTCCACTTCACGGGGTATTCCACGCCTGCGTCGGGCGATTTCCAACTGGTACAAAAAGCGCTACGAAGTCGATATCGACCCGGAAAGCGAAGCCATTGTCACCATCGGTTCCAAGGAAGGCCTGGCGCACCTGATGCTCGCCACCCTCGACCAGGGCGATACGGTGCTGGTGCCCAACCCCAGTTACCCGATCCACATCTACGGTGCCGTGATTGCCGGCGCCCAGGTGCGTTCGGTGCCGCTGGTGCCGGGCGTGGACTTTTTCGCCGAGCTGGAAAAGGCCATTCGTGGCTCGATTCCCAAGCCCAAGATGATGATCCTCGGCTTCCCGTCCAACCCCACCGCGCAATGCGTTGAGCTGGATTTCTTCGAGCGCGTGGTTGCGCTGGCCAAGCAGTACGACGTGCTGGTGGTTCACGACCTGGCCTATGCCGACATCGTCTACGACGGCTGGCAGGCACCCTCGATCATGCAGGTTCCGGGTGCCAAGGACATTGCGGTGGAGTTCTTCACCCTGTCCAAGAGTTACAACATGGCCGGCTGGCGGATTGGTTTTATGGTCGGTAATCCGGAACTGGTCGGCGCCCTGGCGCGAATCAAGAGCTACCACGACTACGGCACCTTCACGCCGCTGCAGGTAGCAGCCATCGCGGCACTGGAAGGCGACCAGCAGTGTGTGCTGGATATCGCCGAACAGTATCGCCAGCGCCGCAATGTGCTGGTCAAGGGCCTGCACGAGCTGGGCTGGATGGTCGAGAACCCCAAGGCCTCGATGTACGTCTGGGCGAAGATCCCCGAGGCTTATGCCCATCTGGGCTCGCTGGAATTCGCCAAGAAGCTGCTGGCCGAGGCCAAGGTGTGCGTCTCGCCGGGTATCGGTTTTGGTGAATACGGTGACGACCATGTGCGTTTTGCCCTGATCGAGAACCAGGACCGGATCCGTCAGGCGGTGCGCGGCATCCGCGCCATGTTCCGTGCTGATGCACAGGCACCGGGCAAGCCGGACGCCTGATAGCCGTTGCCTGCAGGAGCGGATTTATCCGCGAAGACTAAAGCCGCTCCTGCAATGACCCGCGTCACTTGTCTGAATACGCCATTCTCCTCTCCCGATTCCCCTCTTTTTCCCGGTAAAACCGCCGCAGCCCTCGGTTGCTGCGGCTCGCCTGCTGATCGCGCAAAGGCACGGTTTACAGGGCTTTGCGCGTCACTTGCAGGGCTTTTCAGGGGCGCCGCGACGACGGCGCATGGCGGAATGTTCCACGCCGTCAAATCCATGTCGTAAAAGCACCTTTGCGTGGCGTGTGCAGGCATCTGGGCAGGACGCCGCCGGCCTACCATCTCAGCCACTGGGTGATGAACCCACCCTATCCAATAATGAATGGCGCCGCGACGCCGCTGGGGAGACCGCGATGTTCAGCAAACAAGACCAGATTCAGGGTTATGACGATGCACTGTTGGCGGCCATCAATGCCGAAGAGCAGCGTCAGGAAGACCACATTGAACTGATCGCCTCTGAAAACTACACCAGCAAGCGCGTCATGCAAGCGCAGGGCAGTGGCCTGACCAACAAGTACGCCGAAGGGTATCCGGGCAAGCGTTACTACGGCGGCTGCGAGCACGTCGACAAGGTCGAGCAACTGGCCATCGATCGCGCCAAAGAGCTGTTCGGCGCTGATTACGCCAACGTCCAGCCGCACTCCGGCTCTTCGGCCAACTCGGCGGTCTACCTGGCGCTGCTGCAAGCCGGCGACACCATCCTGGGCATGAGCCTGGCCCATGGCGGTCACCTGACCCACGGTGCCAAGGTTTCTTCGTCGGGCAAGCTGTACAACGCCGTGCAGTACGGGATCGACACCGACACCGGTCTGATCAACTACGACGAAGTCGAGCGCCTGGCCGTCGAGCACAAGCCAAAGATGATCGTTGCCGGTTTTTCGGCCTACTCCAAGACCCTGGACTTCCCGCGCTTTCGCGCCATCGCTGACAAGGTCGGTGCGCTGCTGTTCGTCGACATGGCCCACGTGGCCGGTCTGGTCGCAGCGGGCCTGTACCCCAACCCGATCCCGTTCGCTGACGTGGTGACCACCACCACCCACAAGACCCTGCGCGGTCCACGTGGCGGCCTGATCCTGGCCAAGGCCAACGAAGAGATCGAGAAAAAACTCAACGCCGCCGTATTCCCCGGCGCTCAGGGCGGCCCGCTGATGCACGTCATCGCCGCCAAGGCCGTGTGCTTCAAAGAGGCGCTGGAGCCAGGCTTCAAGGCTTACCAGCAGCAGGTCATCAATAACGCCCAAGCCATGGCCAAGGTGTTTATCGACCGCGGCTTCGACGTGGTCTCCGGCGGTACTGACAACCACTTGTTCCTGGTCAGCCTGATCCGTCAGGGCCTGACCGGTAAAGATGCTGACGCCGCCCTGGGCCGCGCGCACATCACCGTCAACAAGAACGCCGTACCGAATGACCCGCAGTCGCCGTTCGTGACTTCGGGGCTGCGGATCGGCACCCCGGCTGTCACCAGCCGTGGCTTCAAAGAAACCCAATGCATCGAGCTGGCCGGCTGGATCTGCGACATCCTCGACAACCTCGGCGATGCCGATGTCGAGGCTAACGTCGCCAGCCATGTTGCCGCCCTGTGCGCCGATTTCCCGGTTTACCGCTGAGTCAGGAGTCGCCTTACATGAAACGTTATTCGGGCTTCGGCCTTTTCAAGCACTCCCTCAGCCACCACGAGAACTGGCAGCGCATGTGGCGCACGCCAACGCCCAAGCAGGTCTACGATGTGGTCATCGTCGGCGGTGGCGGCCATGGTCTGGCGACCGCCTACTACCTGGCCAAGGAACACGGCATCACCAACGTGGCGGTGATCGAGAAGGGTTATCTGGGCGGCGGCAACACCGCCCGTAACACCACTATCGTGCGCTCCAACTACCTGTGGGACGAATCGGCCCACCTGTACGAGCACGCCATGAAGTTGTGGGAAGGCCTGTCGCAGGACATCAACTACAACGTGATGTTCTCCCAGCGCGGCGTCTACAACCTGTGCCACACCCTGCAGGACATCCGTGATTCTGAGCGTCGGGTCAGCGCCAACCGCCTCAACGGGGTGGACGGTGAGCTGCTCAACACTGAACAGGTCGCGGCCGAGATTCCGTACCTGGACTGCTCGAAGAACACCCGCTACCCGATCCTCGGCGCCACCGTACAACGCCGTGGCGGCGTGGCTCGTCACGATGCTGTGGCCTGGGGCTATGCCCGTGCCGCCGACGCCCTGGGCGTCGACCTGATCCAGCAGACCGAAGTGACCGGTTTTCGCAAGCAGAACGGCGTGTGCATCGGTGTCGAAACCACCAAGGGCTTCATTGGCGCCAAGCGCGTCGGGGTGGTCACTGCCGGTAACTCCGGGCACATGGCCAAACTGGCGGGCTTCCGTCTGCCGCTGGAATCGCACCCGCTGCAGGCGCTGGTTTCCGAGCCGATCAAGCCGATCATCGACAGCGTGATCATGTCCAACGCCGTACACGGTTACATCAGCCAGTCCGACAAGGGCGACCTGGTGATCGGTGCCGGTATCGACGGCTGGGTCGGCTACGGCCAGCGCGGTTCGTACCCGGTGATCGAGCACACCATCCAGGCCATCGTCGAGATGTTCCCGATCCTGTCGCGGGTGCGCATGAACCGTCAGTGGGGCGGTATCGTCGACACTTCGCCGGATGCTTGCCCGATCATCTCCAAGACACCGGTGCCGAACATGTTCTTCAACTGCGGTTGGGGTACCGGTGGCTTCAAGGCCACGCCGGGTTCGGGCAACGTGTTTGCCGCCAGTCTTGCCAAGGGCGAGATGCACCCGTTGGCGGCACCGTTCTCCATCGACCGTTTCCACAACGGTGCCCTCATCGACGAACACGGCGCTGCTGCCGTCGCTCACTAACAGGAGAGTCCGAACATGTTGCAAATCTTCTGTCCTCACTGTGGCGAGCTGCGCTCCGAAGAGGAATTCCACTCGGCCGGCCAGGCGCACATTCCGCGCCCGCTGGACCCGAATGCCTGCACCGACGAGCAGTGGGGCGACTACATGTTTTTCCGTGATAACCCGCGCGGTATTCACCATGAACTGTGGGACCACGCTGCCGGCTGCCGTCAGTACTTCAACGTCACCCGCAATACCGTGACCTACGAAATTCTCGAAACCTATCCGATTGGCGCCAAGCCACAGTTCACCGCCGAGGGAGAAAAGGTATGAGCCAGACCAATCGTCTGCCCAATGGCGGCCGTATCGACCGTAGCAAGGTGCTGAACTTCACCTTCAACGGTCAGACCTACCAAGGCTTTGCCGGTGACTCTCTGGCGTCCGCTCTGCTGGCCAACGGCGTTGATGTGATCGGCCGCAGCTTCAAGTACTCGCGCCCGCGCGGCATCTTTGCCGCCGGTGCCGAAGAGCCGAACGCTGTGTTGCAACTCGGTGCCACCGAGGCCACCCAGATTCCGAACGTGCGGGCCACACAACAGGCGCTGTACACCGGGCTGGTCGCCACCAGCACCAACGGCTGGCCAAGCGTGAACACCGACGTGATGGGTATCTTGGGTAAAGTCGGCGGCAAGATGATGCCACCGGGCTTCTACTACAAGACCTTCATGTACCCGCAGTCGTTCTGGATGACTTACGAAAAGTACATCCGCAAGGCCGCAGGTCTCGGCCGTTCTCCTCTGGAAAACGACCCTGACCGTTACGACAACTACAACCAGCACTGCGACGTGCTGGTGGTCGGTTCCGGCCCTGCCGGTCTGGCCGCAGCCCTGGCCGCTGCGCGCAGCGGTGCCCGGGTGATCCTGGCTGACGAACAGGAAGAGTTCGGCGGCAGCCTGCTCGACACCCGCGAAAGCCTGGACGGCAAGCCGGCCACCGAATGGGTTGCCAGCGTGGTTGCCGAACTGGCGGGCCTGAAGAACGTCGTGCTGCTGCCTCGCGCTACGGTCAACGGCTACCACGACCACAACTTCCTGACCATTCACGAGCGTCTGACCGACCACCTGGGTGACCGTGCGCCGATCGGCCAGGTTCGCCACCGTGTGCACCGTGTACGTGCCAAGCGGGTTGTGCTGGCCACCGGTACCCACGAGCGGCCGCTGGTTTACGCCAACAACGACGTACCGGGCAACATGCTGGCCGGTGCCGTGTCGACCTACGTGCGTCGTTATGGCGTGGCACCGGGCAAGAAGCTGGTGCTGTCGACCAACAATGATTATGCCTACCGCGTGGCGCTGGACTGGCTGGATGCCGGACTGCAAGTGGTGGCGATTGCCGATGCCCGTCATAACCCGCGTGGTTCGCTGGTTGAAGAGGCGCGTGCCAAAGGCCTGCGCATCCTGACCTCCAGTGCGGTGATCGAAGCCCGTGGCACCAAGCGTGTGACCGGTGCCCGCGTGGCGGCCATCGACCTGAAAAGCATGAAAGTCACCAGCCCTGGTGAATGGCTCGATGCTGACCTGATCGCCAGCTCCGGCGGCTACAGCCCGGTCGTGCACCTGGCTTCGCACCTGGGCGGCCGTCCGGTATGGCGTGAAGACATTCTTGGCTTCGTGGCCGGCGATGCCCCTCAGAAGCGTGTTTGCGTCGGTGGTCTGAACGGCGTTTACAGCCTGGGCGACACCCTGGCCGATGGTTTCGAAGGTGGCGTGCGTGCGGCCAGCGAAGCCGGTTTCCAGGCGGTCGAAGGCGTGCTGCCGAAAACCGTAAGTCGTACCGAAGAGCCGACTGTCGCGCTGTTCCAGGTGCCGCACGACAAGGGCACCGCCCGTGCGCCGAAGCAGTTCGTCGACCTGCAGAACGACGTCACCGCAGCGGCCATTGAACTGGCAACCCGTGAGGGCTTCGAGTCGGTCGAGCACGTCAAGCGCTACACCGCGCTGGGCTTCGGTACTGATCAGGGCAAACTGGGTAACGTCAACGGTCTGGCCATTGCCGCACGCTCGCTGAACGTGACCATCCCCGAGGTGGGCACCACCATGTTCCGCCCGAACTACACCCCGGTCACCTTTGGTGCCGTGGCGGGCCGTCACTGCGGTCACCTCTTCGAGCCGGTGCGTTTCACCGCACTGCATGCCTGGCACGTCAAGAACGGTGCCGAATTCGAAGACGTCGGCCAGTGGAAGCGCCCTTGGTACTTCCCCAAAGGTGGTGAAGACATGCACGCGGCCGTGGCCCGTGAGTGCAAGGCAGTGCGTGACAGCGTCGGCCTGCTGGACGCTTCGACCCTCGGCAAGATCGACATCCAGGGCCCGGATGCCCGCGAGTTCCTCAACCGCGTTTACACCAACGCCTGGACCAAGCTGGATGTGGGCAAGGCGCGTTACGGCCTGATGTGTAAAGAAGACGGCATGGTATTCGACGACGGCGTGACCGCCTGTGTCGGCGACAACCATTTCGTGATGACCACCACCACCGGCGGCGCGGCGCGCGTTCTGCAGTGGCTGGAGCTGTATCAGCAGACCGAATGGCCGGACCTGAAGGTGTACTTCACCTCCGTGACCGACCACTGGGCGACCCTGACCCTGTCGGGCCCGAACAGTCGCAAACTGCTGTCGGAACTGACCGACATCGACCTGGGCCGTGAAGCGTTCCCGTTCATGACCTGGAAAGAAGGCGAAGTGGCCGGCGTACCGGCGCGGATCTTCCGGATTTCGTTCACCGGCGAGCTGTCGTACGAAGTCAACGTCCAGGCTGACTACGCCATGGGTGTGCTGGAGAAGATCGCCGAGGCCGGCAAGAAGTACAACCTGACCCCGTACGGCACCGAAACCATGCACGTGCTGCGGGCCGAGAAGGGCTTCATCATCGTAGGCCAGGACACTGACTCCTCGATGACCCCGGACGACCTGAACATGGGCTGGTGTGTGGGCCGCACCAAACCGTTTTCGTGGATCGGCTGGCGTGGCATGAACCGCGAAGACTGCGTGCGCGAGCAGCGCAAGCAACTGGTCGGTCTCAAGCCGCTGGACCCGAAACGCTGGCTGCCGGAAGGTGCCCAGTTGGTGTTCGATCCTAACCAGTCGATCCCGATGAAGATGGTCGGTCACGTGACCTCCAGCTACGCGCACAACTCGTTGGGCTATTCGTTTGCCCTGGCCGTGGTCAAAGGCGGTATCAACCGTATGGGCGAGAAGGTCTACGCACCGCTGGCCGATGGCAGCGTGATCGAGGCCGAGATCGTTTCGACCGTGTTCTTCGATCCGAAGAACGAGCGCCAGAACATCGAGTAATGGGAGGTCTGTAGGAGCAGCCTTGCTCGCGAAGACCTTCGCGACCAAGGTCGCTCCTACAGAGTCGAAGCCCGGTTGTACAACAGAATTGATAACAGGTGCGTCATGACTACAGTCAACGTATACCAGCAACGTCCAACCACCGGTGCCAAGGCCGAGCAACCGCTGTTCCACGCGGGCCTGGACAAACTGGTTGGTAAAGGCAACACCAACCCTGGCGTGTCGCTGCGCGACAAGAACCTGCTGGGTCACCTGACCATTCGTGGTAATGGTCATGACAAGGCTTTCGCAACCGGCGTTAAAAAAGCCCTGGGTCTGGAACTGCCAGGCCCGCTGGGTCTGGTGATCGACGGCGAGCGCTCGCTGCAATGGCTTGGCCCCGATGAGTGGGTACTGATCGTACCGACCGGGACCGAACTGGAAACCGAGCAGAAGCTGCGCGCTGCGCTGGACGGTCAGCATATTGCTATCGTCAACGTCAGCGGCGGCTGGTCGATTCTTGAGCTGAGCGGCCCGAACGTGGTCGATGTGCTGAAAAAATCCACCAGCTACGATGTTCACCCCAGCAACTTCCCGGTCGGCAAGGCCGTGGGTACGGTGTTCGCCAAGTCGCAACTGGTGATTCGCCGCACCGGCGAAGAAACCTGGGAGCTGCTGGTGCGCCGCAGCTTCTCCGACTACTGGTGGCTGTGGCTGCAGGATGCTTCGGCGGAATACGGCCTGGGTATCAAGGGCTGATTGATCTGTCGCAGGAGCGGCTTTAGCCGCGATCGGGCCTGACCCTTTCGCGGCTAAAGCCGCTCCTGCCGGTTTCACATCTGCAAAAAGGATGACTCATGAGCCGTGCCCCCGATACCTGGATTCTCACCGCCGACTGCCCCAGCGTCTTGGGTACTGTTGATGCGGTTACGCGCTACCTGTTCGAGCAGGGCTGCTATGTCACCGAGCATCATTCGTTCGATGACCGGTTGTCCGCGCGCTTTTTCATTCGTGTCGAATTCCGCCAGCCAGATGGCTTTGACGAGGCTGCCTTTCGCAGTGGCCTTGCCGAGCGTGGCGCGGGGTTCGGGATGGTCTTCGAGCTGACGGCCCCCAACTACCGCCCCAAAGTCGTGATCATGGTCTCCAAGGCCGATCATTGCCTCAACGATCTGCTGTACCGCCAGCGGATCAATCAGTTGTCGATGGACGTGGTCGCGGTGGTCTCCAACCATCCGGATCTGGAGCCGTTGGCCGCCTGGCATTCGATTCCCTACTATCACTTCCCGCTGGATCCGAACGACAAGCCGGGTCAGGAAGCCAAGGTGATGCAGGTGGTCGAAGAGTCCGGCGCAGAGCTGGTGATTCTTGCCCGTTACATGCAGGTCCTGTCGCCGGAGTTGTGCCGCAAGCTCGATGGCAAGGCCATCAACATTCACCACTCGCTGTTGCCGGGTTTCAAGGGCGCCAAGCCTTATCACCAGGCCTACAACAAGGGCGTGAAGATGGTTGGCGCCACGGCGCACTACATCAATAACGACCTCGACGAAGGGCCGATCATTGCCCAGGGCGTGGAAGTGGTCGACCACTCGTACTACCCCGAAGACCTGATCGCCAGGGGCCGCGATATCGAGTGCCTGACGCTGGCGCGGGCTGTGGGTTATCACATCGAGCGGCGGGTGTTTCTCAACGCCAACCGCACCGTCGTTCTGTAACCCGGCCTCTCAGGTTTACCTCCGTGCCTCAGTCCGCTTTGCGGGCTGAGGCTCTGTCGTTTTAAACACGCAAATCCCGGATGAGCTTCTATGCTCAATTCCGGCGTTTTGGCCTGGCTGAAATTCAGGTCCGGACAAAATCGCGGCTTATTTCTGTGCTTGTCGTTTTTGAGATAGCTGAGGGCGGTGTGACCGAAAAAGCCCGGTTTGAATCGGCGCATCCTTAGCTGCAAGCGACACGCTGTGCGTGGCAGGTTCAGTGGCGGGCCGATGCCTGGCCAGATTCGACACTGGGCACCAAACGTGCGGCGACTCCTCGTTAAAAAAAACTAGAGAGGTGACAAGATGTCTGGAAATCGCGGTGTGGTGTATCTCGGCGCTGGCAAGGTCGAAGTACAAAAAATCGATTACCCGAAAATGCAGGACCCGCGCGGCAAGAAGATTGAGCACGGTGTGATCCTCAAGGTGGTCGC
>NZ_JANJFL010000030.1:0-74152 GCF_024584215.1 Pseudomonas sp. LJDD11 | reverse complement strand
TGCGGCGGCACGGCAATCAGCCAGCCGCCGCGCCACGCCAGCTTGTAGTCCAGTTGGCGGCGGAACTCGAACCAGCCCTGATCGAGAATGGCCCTGTTCAGGCCAGATTTGGCCCGAACGTTTCTTCCCGGTGCCTCGGCCGTGCCTGCCGCCGACCTGGACATATTGCGTACCTGCAAGTCCTCGATACACACCATCGCGTGGTTTTGGCTGATCGTGGTGGAGCACTTGTGCAGGTAGTCGCGGCGGGCATTGCCGATGCGGGAATGAATGCGCTGGACGCAGGCTTTCGCCTTCTTCCAGTTGCGGCTGAATTTGACCTTGCGGCTCATCGCCTGCTGCGCTTTGCACAGCGCGGTTTCATGGCGTTTGAAGCTGTTCAGTGGTGCGTAGAACGAACCATCCGAAAGCGTGGCGAACCGGGCAATGCCCATGTCGATGCCAACTGCCGCCCCCTGCGCCGTGGGCTGCTCATCGATCTGGCGTTCGGTCTGGATACTCACGAACCACTTGCCACACGACTGGCTCACGGTGATGTTCTTCACCGTGCCAGGCACCTCGCGGCTGTTGCGGTAGCGCAGCCAGCCCAGCTTGGGCAAGAACAGGCGGCTGTTGGTCTGGTCGAGCTTGATCTGTTTCGGGTCGGGATAGCGGAAACTGTCGCGCTGCCCCTTCTTCTTGAACCGGGGAAAGTCGGCTCGCTTGGCGAAAAAGTTGGCGTAGGCCCGCTCCAGATCCTTGAGGCTCTGTTGCAATGGGTGAACAGGCGCATCGGCCAGCCATGCGGTTTGCGGGCTATGGCGCCACTCGGTCAGCAACTTGCACAGGCCCGCATAGCCGAGCTTCTTCTCGCCTTGCTCGTGGCGCGCCTTCTGCAACGCCAGCGCCTTGTTGAAGACGAAGCGACAGGAACCCGCAAAGCGGCGCATTTGCCGCTCCTGCTGGCCGTCTGGCATGAGTTCGTACTTGAAGGCTTGAAGTCGTTGCATGCTGCTCTTGAGCCATGAGCAATGAAGACGACATTAGGCGCGGACGGCACGGTGTTTTCAAGGTGCATGCCCATGGGGTCTTTGTAACGAAATACCGCCGTAGAAGGGCATCTGTGTCGCCGTGTTACTGCGCTTCATCCTGTGGCGGTGCGTCCATCGAACAGCAGCAGACACCCCACTGCAACCAGGGACGGCTACGCCGTCCGCGCTATCCTTCCCCGCCCTGAACGGCGGGGCTTGTCGCGCCCCGATGGTCAAATCCTGCGTTTGCGGTTCAGGCTCGGGATGGTGGTCGCCGGAATGACCTGTGGCTGCTGCGCCTCATGCCGGGTGTGCAGCGCCAGATCCGCCAGGGTCGGATGGCTGAACAGCGCGCGGGCATCCGCGTGCAGGCCGGCCTGGCGCATCCGTGCCACCAGGGTCACGGCCAGCAACGAGTGACCGCCCAACTCGAAGAAGTTGTCGTCGCGCCCTACCCGCTCGACCCCCAGCAATTGCGCCCAGATCCGCGCCAGGGTGGTCTGGGTGTCGCCTTCCGGCGCCCGATAGTCACGGCTGAGCACCGCGTCCTGGCCGGGTTCGGGCAGCGCCTTGCGCTCGACCTTGCCGTTGGGGCTGAGCGGCATGACCGGCAGGCAGACGAACGCCGAAGGGGTCATGTAATCCGGCAGCTGTTCAAGCACATGGGCGCGCAGAGCTTCGATACCCGGAGCGCAATGCCCCGCCAGCAGGGTGAAATAGGCCACCAGACGCTGTTCACGCAGCAGCACCACCACCTCGTGCAGCGCCACATGCTGCATCAGCCGCGCTTCGATCTCGCCCAGCTCCAGGCGCAAGCCATGCAGCTTGACCTGGAAGTCATTGCGGCCGAGAAACACCAGATTACCGTCTGCCTCCATGCGCACCAGATCGCCCGTTCGATACAGCCGGTCACCGGCCACAAAGGGGCTGGCGATAAAGCGCTCGGCGTTATGTTGACTCAGGCCTTTATAGCCACGCGCAACGCCCACCCCGCCAACATGCAACTGGCCGCTCACGCCTTGCGGCACCGGCCGGTCATGGGCATCGAGCACGTAGGCACGGGTATTGGGCAAGGGACAACCAATCGGTAGCGCATTGTCCGGCAGCGGCATGTGCGGCTCCAGCGTGAAGGCGCTGCTGTCTACGGTGGCCTCGGTGGGGCCGTAGACGTTGTGCAGCCGCACCTGCGGCAAGCGCTCACGAACCTGACGGGCCAGCGAGGCCGTCAGCTCGCCGCCGCCACACACCACATCGGTCAGGCTGGTGCACTGCTCGACACCCTCGGCATCGAGAAACTGCTGCAACAGCGCCGGCACGAACTTGACCACACTGATGCGCCGCTGGCGAACCTCACGCACCAGATAGTCCGGGTCGCGATGCCCGTCCGGCGCGGCCAGCACCAGCCGCAGCCCGGCGGTCAGCGGCCAGAAGAACTCCCACACCGAACCGTCGAAGCTGAACGGCGCCTTTTGCAGTAATGCCGCATCCGGACGCGGCGGGATCAGTTGCGAGCCCCAGTGCACCAGGTTGCATAAACCGCGATGCTCGATCATCACCCCCTTGGGGGTGCCGGTAGAGCCTGAGGTGTAGATCATGTACGCCAGGTTGGCGGCGTTGAAACCGACAGGCTGCGGGTTGCTGTCGGGATGTTGCTGCCAGTCGCACTGGTCGAAATCAAGCCGCGGGAGCTCATGCAGGCTCAGTTGCGCGCGGGTCGCGGCATGCACCAGTAGCGCCACTGGCGCGCTGTCGCGCAGCATGTAGTCCAGACGTTCGGCCGGGTAGCCGGGGTCCAGCGGCACATAGGCGCCGCCGGCCTTGAGAATGCCCAGCAAACCGACGACCAGCTCCACACCGCGCTCCACGCACAAGGCCACTCGCTGATCAGGTTTGACCCCGAGGGCAATCAACCGATGCGCCAGGCGGTTGGCTTCAACGTTGAGCTGGGCATAGCTCAGGCTGCGGTCTGCGGCTTGCAGGGCGATGGCCTCAGGCGTGCGCCGCACCTGAGCCTCGAACAGGGTTTGCACGCCCTGCTCGATGGGCCAGTCGGTAGCGGTTGCGTTGTAGTCCAGCCACCAGCGCCGGACTTCGTGATCAGGGGTGACCGCCACCTGATGTAAAGGTTTATGCGGCTCGCACTCCAGTGCCTGAACCAGCCCCTCGATGGCGGTGCGCAGATAGTCCAGAACCCGTTGCGCGCCGATCTGGCGCGGCACCCGCGCGCTGAGCCGGAAACCGCTGTCCGTGTCGTCGACTGCCAGCATCAGGGCGTAGCTAACCACTTCAGTGCTGCTCAATAGCTCGATACCCGGCAGTTTTGCTTCATCCTGATTTGCTGCATGCCGGTAATTGAGCAGGCTGTTGAACAGCGGCGTACTGCCCGTCAGCGCGCTGCACCGCAGCACCTGCGCCAGCGGCGCATGCTCATGGGCCAGCAACGCGGCCAGCCGCCCATGCACATCAACAGCAGCGCGGCTGACACTCTGGCCGGCGAGCTTGACCCGCAGCGGCAAGGTATTGATGAACATGCCCATGGCCCGGTCGGCACCGTCGCCGGCCAGCAGACGGCCGAGCAGCACCGTACCGAACACCACATCGTCGCGCCCGGCCAGCAGGCTCAGCACCTGGGCCCAGGCCAAGTGATAGAGGCTGGCCGGGCTGACGCCCCAATGCCGCGCCTCATGACGCAAGCGCTCGGCCAGGCGCTGGTCCAGCCAGGCCCGCGCCTCTTGATGGTCACGGTCGTCGAGCGGGCGCTCACGCAGGTCGAAGGCCAGGGTCGGCTCGTCAATATCTCCCAGCCATTCACGGAAGAACACCTCATGCCCGGCCTGATGATTGCCCGCCCCGGCCTGGGCCACATAATTGCGATACGGCACCGGTGCGCTCAGGGTCGCACCGGCCCCCTGCAACAGGGCATGAATTTCGGCCATCAGCACCGCCGTGGAGGTGGCGTCGTTGATCAGGTGGTGGAACTGCAACAGCCCCAGCCAACGCCCTTGCTGCACATCTTCAGCACCGGCCAGCGCCATCATCGGTGCGCGGCAAATATCCAGCGGGCGCCGCGCGGCATCGAAACGCTCGCGCAATTGCTGCTGCGCATCGCCCTGCCGGGCATCCAGGCTCAGGTTTTCAACGCTTAGGCGGGCCTCACGCCAGACCACCTGCACCGGTTGCTCAAGCCCCTCCCAGAACAGGCTGGTGCGCAGAATGTCGTGACGATCAATCACCTGCTGCAGGGCCGCCGCAAACGCCTCGAAACGCTCGCGGCTGGCAAACGCGAACAGCGCGTGCTGTTGATAGGGATCACGCTCACCGGCAGTCATATGGTGATAGAGCAAGCCTTCCTGCAGTGGCGCCAGCGGGTAGATTTCCTGCACATTGCGCGCCCCTCCCGGTACTGTGGCGACGATCCGCTCGATGTTGGCCTGGTCCAGTTGCAGCAGCGCCAGCATGTCACCGGTGATATGTTCGCAATCGGCCGGCACGCGATTGGCCGCCACGCTCACTTCACGGTTGCGGCCCACCGCAGCGGCGAGGTTGGCCAGGGTCGGCTGGCCGAACAGCACCTGCACATCGGCGCTCAGGCCCTGTTGGCGCATGCGCTCGATCAGTTTCACGGCCAGCAGCGAATGCCCGCCCAGCTCAAAGAAATGATCCTGACGGCCCACCTGCTCAACCCCCAGCAGCTCGGCCCACAATGCCGCCAGAACGGTTTCGGTTTCGCCTTCGGGCGCCTGATACTCGCGACGCAACAGGGCCTCGGCGTCGGGTGCAGGCAAGGCGCGGCGGTCCAGCTTGCCGTTGGCAGTCAGCGGCCATTGCGCCATGCGTACATAAGCGTTCGGCAGCAAGGCCGCCGGCAGACACAACTTGAGATGCTCGTGCAGAGCGCCGGGATCGACCGGCGAAAGCTCGGTGAACCAGGTCAACAGTTGCCCGTCATGCACCTGCGCCACCGCATCCTTGACGGCCGCATGGCTGCTCAGCGCGGCTTCAATCTCGCCCAGCTCGACCCGCACACCGCGGATCTTCACCTGGTCGTCATTACGGCCCAGATATTCGAGATTGCCATCGGCCAGCCAGCGCACCAGGTCGCCGGTGCGGTACATCCGCCCGCCATTGAACGGGTCAGTCAAAAAACGCTCAGCGGTGAGGTCTTCACGGTTCAGATAACCGCGAGCCACACCGGCACCGCCGACATACAGCTCACCGACCACACCGATTGGCACCGGCTGCTGTTGCTCGTCCAGCACGTAAGCTTTGGCATTGGCCATCGGCTTGCCGATATGCAGCAGCTCACCCACCTGCATGACGCCAGAGGTCGCCACCACCGTGGCTTCGGTCGGGCCGTAGTTATTGACCACCGCAAAGCCTGGATCACGCTGGAACTGGCGCAGCCGGTCACCGCCGATTAACAGGGTCTTGAGGGTCGGGTGCGGCTGTTGCTGGCTAAAGGCGTATTCGGCAACAGGCGTGGACAGGAAGCTGACGTCCAGCGGCTGAGCCCGCCACCAGTCGAGCAAGGCTTCGATGTCCTGTTCGCCGTCCTGAGTCGGGGCCAGATGCAGGGTCGCGCCACTGCACAGTGCCGGCCAGATTTCCCAGGCCATGGCGTCGAAGCCGAAGCCGGCCAGGCTGGAGGTGTGCTTGCCCACGCCCAGATCGAAAGCCTCGCAGTGCCAGTCCACCAGATTGTTGAGGGTCTGGTGCTCGACCATTACACCTTTGGGCAAACCGGTGGAGCCGGAGGTGTAGATCACGTAGGCCAGGTTATTGACCGTGGCCCGTTGAGTCAGCTCGCCGTTCAGCTGCGCTACAGGCAGACGGTCCAGCTCAATCACCGGCACCGACAACACCGGTAGCCGGCCAACCAGCTCGCTCAAGGTCAGCACCACCTTGGGCTGGCTGTCACTGAGCAGGTAAGCCAGCCGCTCGGCCGGGTGCGCCGGGTCGACCGGCACGTATGCGCCACCGGCTTTAAGCACCGCCAGCAACCCCACCAGGGTGTCGAGGCCACGGCGGGCCACCACGGCCACCCGCTCATCGGGCTGCACGCCCTGCGCCAGCAATTGGGCCGCCAGGCCGTTGGCGCGTTGCTCCAGTTGCCCATAGCTCAGGCTCTGGCCCTGATACACGGCGGCTACGGCGTCGGGCCATTCGGCAGCCTGCGCGGCCACGCGCTGGTCAATGGTCAGGCGCTGTGGGTAACAGGCCTCGCTGCGATTCCAGGCATCCAGTTGAGCCTGCTCGGCCGGGGTGGCGATGCTCAGTTCGGCCACTTTCGCGGCTGGGTTGTCCAGGGCCTGTTCCAGCACATGCATCAACCGTTCAGCCAATGCCTCGATGTCGGCGGCCTGGAAATACGCCTCGTTGTACACGTAATGAATCCACACCCGGTCGTTGTAGCGGTTGCTGCGCAGGTGGATGGCCAGCGGCGTCGGCTCATGGCGGTTGGAGACCTTGACGGTATGGGCCAATGCGTCGCCATAACGGTAGTCGTGGTCGTCCTGCTCATAAGACACCGTGACCTCGAACAACTGCGCACGGTCCTCACGCAGCAGACCCAAGGCACGATTGAGTTCACTCAGTGGCAGGCGCTGGTGGCGGAAATCCTGGCGCAACTCGTCACGTATGCCCTTGAGCAGCTCAACAAAACTCAGCTCGCGGCCAAACGGCATGAGAATCGGGCTGACCTGGGCAAACAGGCCCACAGTCGACTTGAAGCGCGCCCCGGCCCGATTGAGGATCGGCATGCCCACCACCCACTCGTCGCGTTGTTCGGTGCGGGTGAAATACACATGCAACATCGCCAGCAGCACATGAAAAGCCGATGCCTGAGACTCGCCGGCCAATTGTTTCATACGCTCGTGCAGCCCCGCGCTGAAGGGCTGCACCAGGCTTTGTCCCGGCAATGTCGGTGTTTCGCGATAACGCGGGGTCAGCAGCGGTGCCGGGATACTGCGATATTTATCCAGCCACCAGTCAAGGTCACGGGCATGACGTGGCGAACCTTGATACACGGCATCGTCTTCAACGAACGCGGCATAGGCTGGCGCGGCTTGCGGGGCTGGCTGCCCGGCGAGCAATGCACTGTAGATTTCCCCCAGCGACTTGAGCATCTGGCCAAAGCCCCAACCGTCAAGAATCAGGTGATGCGCCTGGGTCGCCAGAAAGTGCCGCTGCTCGTTGAGCCGGATAAGAAAGAAGCGAAACAGCGGCCCGCCATCAAGTGCATAGCTGCGGCGCATCTGTTCCTGGATCAGCGCCTGGGCCGCACTGTCGGGGTCATCGAACTGCGAACAGTCGTACTGCGGCAGGTGCACGGCTGCGTGGCCGGCAAAGTGCTGCATCGGCAAACCGTCGACACCAGCACCGGGCAACAGCACGGTCCGCAACGCATCGTGTCGGGCCACCAGTTGTTCAATCGCGCGCTGCAGCAGTTCCGGCGCCAGGCTGCCCTCAAGCTCGACATACCCGCCGATGTTATACAGCGGTGAATCACCCCGGCTCAGTTGATCGAGCCAGATATCACGCTGGGCACAGGTCAAGGCGAAGGTTTCGGTACAGGCAGGCCCAAGGGCTTGGGCAGCGGCGCAGGTGGAGTTCATAAGATCCGTCTCAGCTGATTCTGCGCGGTATTCAAGCACTGCCCTGTTGGGCTGCCTGCCCCCTTAAACCCGGACAACTTGTTGATGCGCGCCAAAGCCACACTTGTGCCGGCGGTTAGTTCACCGCCGCAGCGCCTAAATTCGTGTAGGAAATAAGATATAGATGCTGCACGTGATTGCCGCATCAAGCTTATCGTCACGCAATATTTCTCGTGTAATCAATCGTTTGCAGAGCACTGAAAACTACCCGCACGCGCTCGTCAAGCACATATCCCCTTAAGAAACTGCAACTCAAATCGTCTGATTAATTGACAGGAGTTGTCCCCGGTTCCCACTACAGACGCTGACCGTTACATGGGCTTAAATCCAGAGCGAGTCAGCTCTCAACCGAGCACGTGCAGAGGATGCCACCCGACTTGGTTCCAGGAAGGCAAAAAAGATGAACATCACCGACAGTATGCAAAATAGCCACAGCCCACACCTCTACTTTCATCTGGGCGAACTGATTTCCAGTACCGGCGATGATGACTTCGCGGCCATGATGTTCCGGCTCATCGAACCGCTGGTGCCCCTTGACGGCCTGCAACTGAGCGAATGGACCCTGGACCAGCCCCAGACTGACGCGGTGCAGATCAGGCAGCTCGGCAGCCAGGGTCAGGCACCCATAACCGCCCAGCCCGAGCACCAACAGACACTGCTGCAGCATATGCGGGTCATGACTGAAGCCCTGCTGATCCAGCCGCGTGCGCCCTTGAGGCGGCGCCTGGGCCCAAACGCCGCGCACCACTGCAGCCTGGTTTCACATGCTGGTAACCGCCGTTGGGTCATCACCCTGCTGCGTCAGCCTGGGCAACGCTTGTTTTCCCTGGCCGAACTGTCGTTTCTTAAAAGCCTGTCCGACACCTTGTTGCCGTTGGTCGAACGACACGCGCAGGCCAGCAGGCTCTGCCTGCTGCGCCGCCCGGAATCAAACGCCGGCGAGCAGCCGGTGCGGCCCTTGCGCCAAGCATTCAGTGAGCGGCTGGCGCTGGGCGAGATCACCTTGTCGGCCCGCGAGCAGGAGGTCTGCCTCGGCCTGTTGACCGGTGGCACCGTCCCGCAGGTGGCCGAGAGGCTCAAGGTCAAAAACAGTTCGGTGGAAACCTACCTGAAACGGGCGGCCGCCAAGCTCGGGGTCAGCGGCCGCCACGGCCTGGCCAGATGGATGGCCGGCACCTGAATAACGGCAAGCCGATGCTCAGCGCCGCGCCTGACGCAATACCCCGGCGAGTTGCTCAAGGGCCGCCGGCACATCCTGGGTCCAGTCCAGCGCATAGCTGATGCGTAGCTGCTGGCGGTGCAAGCCGCTGAGGCTGAACAGCTCGCCAGGGGCAATCACCAAGCGCTGACTCAGTAGAGTGTCGAATACCTGGCGCAGGTCCACACCCTGTTGGGTCTGCGTCCAGATACCACTGCCGCCAGCAGGTAACTCATAGCGCAACCAACAACCCAGGTGCTTGTCGAGCAGTTCACCCATGCCTTGCATGCGCTGCTCAAGCAGGTGACGCAAGTCCGCCAGGTGCTGGTCCAGGCGGCCGCTGTTACACAGCCGGGCAACGGCCTTCTGGCGAATCGGCGGCAAGTCAAAGGCGCGCAGCAGAAAGTACTCCTGCCAGCGCTGGTCGAACTGTTTGCACAGCAGATAACCATAGGGCGCTTCAGGGCCCAGCGCCTTGTCGAAACTGCCAAGGATCAACAGCCGTTGCGGGTCGATCAACTCGCGCAGCGGCGGGCCATTGCGCTCAAAGGCCAGTTCGCCATGGCTGTCGTTCTCCAGTACCCATATCCGATAGCGATTGAGCAATTGCGCCATGGCCCTGCGGTTGTCGCCAGGTTGCAGCGTGCCCCTGACCGGATTGATCGTCGAAGGCAGAATCGCCAGGCTGACCGAATGCTCCAGCAACAGGTGATCCAGATCGGTCAGGTTCACCCGGCCGTCGTCGGCCAGCGGCATTTCCAGTACCTGGACGTTCAGCGACTGCAACAGCCGCAACAGCGTCCAGGTGCACGGTGACTCAACCAGCACCGTGCTGCCGCCCAGCTGCAGCACCTGAACGACCGCCTTGAGCATGCCGAGCAAGTCCGGGCCGATATAAACCTGCTCGGCGTGCCAGCAATCCCGAGTGTCCCGGGTGTAGCGGGCCGCCAGGGCGCTGCGCAGTTCCAGATCACCAAACGGTTGAAAACCGCTGTCCAGGGGGCGCGGGTACTGACGCACCAACTCGCGCTCCATGGTTTGCAGCGCGCTTTCCAGCGACAACAACAGATGCGGCTCATCACCCGAAAGCATGGTGCAGCCGGGCCGCCGCACATTACGGTACAGGCGTTCAAGCACGCTATGGCCTTCGCCGGCCAGTTCATCTTCAAAACTGCCCGGCACCGCGTAATAGCCTGACTTGGGCACCGAGCAAATGCGCCCTTCCTGCTCCAGCAGCGCATAGGCACTCTGGATGGTCGAAATCGATACCCGCAGGCGCCGGGCCAACTGGCGCAGCGACGGCAATTTGAGCGTCGAGTCGGTTTGTACCTCATTAATCAGGCGTACGAGATAGCGATACACCGCCTGATAGGCGAAATCGTCTTTTTCTTTCATGACAGGCCTTCCGGCAAAGGGATTGAATCAGGCTGAGCGAACGCGTCGCCGTTCAGGATCGGCCGCGCGTACGCGGGCGATGATCGAGTCGGCGGCAGCGAAATTGACCCGCGACTTGCCGTACAGGCTTTGCAGTTGCGCCAGGGTCAGGCCGCTGATATCCAACAACCACTGCACCACCTGATCGGCAGCAGGCTGGCCGGACAGTGCTCGATGCAGGTCAGCCACCGCCACCAGCATGCCGGGATGGCAAGTGCGCAGAAACACTTCCAGGCCCAGGCCTTTGTCAGTGAACGGCGAGAACAGCATGCACACCAGTTGCGCCTCGTTTAGCCCGTACGCCTGTTGGGCAAACTCAGCGGCCAGCACACGCCGCGCCTCGATACGTGATTCGCCGTGATAGGCACTGAGCGCCTGATCGATCAGACGTGCCGGCACCTGTTTGTTGCGCATCTGGCGTTGCGCGTGCTGTAAGTAGCCTGCAATACCATCGGCATAGTCACGATGCTCGACAAACTGCGCACGTAGGCCCTGCATATGCGCCATCAGCAAGGGGTTGGCGCAGTCCGACTCACTGAAACTGAACGCCAGGTCATCGAAGCGAAACTCTAGAAACTCGGTAAGCAAGTTCCAGTGCTCATCGGCCCTGCCGGGAAACAGGTCGTTGAGCGGCACCAGCACCGGCGCCAATGGCTTGTCTGGTGGTGTCAGCGGCTCAATTGCTTGTGGCTCGCCATGCAACGCTTCGCGCCAGTCCTGAGCAAGACCGTGCAGGCTGCGCATGACACTCTGAAAAGTCTGGTTGCGCCAATGCCCGGTGTGTTCGCCGCGGCCTTGCGCCAGACGCATCAGCCAGGTGATGTACTGCTTCTGCTCTTTGCGTGGATCGCCGCTGGCCACCGCGCCCACGCCCTCCCCCCAGGTCAGGGCGCGCGACAGCGAGTCCGCCAGGTTCAGGTGGCAACTGTCGCAGAAGGTGCTGCGCCCCTCGCCCGCCGACAAATGCCCGGCCAGCAGCATATCGGTACGGTTTTGCTCGCGACCGGCGCTGGAGAACGGCAGGTCCGGCTCAAAGGCGTGCACATACTGGTTATCAAACACCAGCATCTCGACGCGCGGATCATCGTAGAGAAACAGCGCCGAATAGGTACGGTGAATATTGCCCAGCACATCGCTGCTCAAACCGCTGTGGCGCATGGTCGCCACGCGCAGATTGAACGTGCCCGGCGCCCGGGTGCAGATACTCAATTGCGCGGCGCGCAACAGTGCCAGGCTGTAGGCGCTGTCTTTGCCGCCACTGAACGGCAGCAGAATCCTGAACTGGCTGATCTGCTCCAGCCCGCCCGCAGCAACAATCAGGCGCTGGATCAGCAACTGCAGGGCTGTGCGCTCGGCGCGGGTCATGTAACCAAGCAGGCGCTGCAACACCTGCTGGTAGACATAATTCATCGCTTGCTCGTGAATGTCGCTCATCATCATTGTCCCGCGCTCCAGGAGATTGAAACACGAAGCTGCTGACTGTTGGTCTTGTTATCAAACATGGCTCGTTCCCTGAGTAATAATTCTCAACTCATTATCGGGATCGTCTGCACGATTACAAGCAACACTGTTTTATCCAAAGATGGACAATTACCCATAATTAAACGGCAAATTAAACAATACGCACTTATTAACAGTTGCTCGTTATGGGTTTAAACATGCTCATCTGCAGCTGCCACACGCCGCGCCGCTCAAGTCGTTGAAGGCAGGCGCGGCAGGTTGGCGAAGCCGTTGCAGTGGATTATCAATGATCGCCTGAGCGGCGCAGAGGTTTAAACGCGACAGACAATGACAGAAACCTGCCTGATTGCGTAGCGAACTTTCCTACAACAAGACATGTAACCCGTAGGAGCTGCTATAGCAGCGAAAGCTCAGCGAGACTTCGGTGCGAAAGCTTCGCAGCTAAAGCTGCTCCTACAAGCAAGGGGGGTTAACTATTCAAGCGTCAGCCAACTCCAGTACCGCACGGCCACCAATCGGACAGCCATCCATATAACGGTGCGCCTGGGCCACCTGCTCGAATGGGAATGGACGGACCGCCAGCGGTGTCAGCACACCATCGGCCGTCAACTGGTTGATATCACGCAGCGCACGCTGCAGCGCCTCATTATCCGGATCGATGCCCAGTGCCGGCTTGCCAGTGAAGTTGCCCAGGCAATGCAGATAGAACTGGATGTTCTTCTGGAACGCCGCACACGCGGGGAATGGCGTCTGGTTGCCGCCCTGCAGCCCATAAAGAATCAGGCTGCCGCGTGGCGCGAGGACATCGCCCATGATCGACATCTGCGGGCCGCCCATGCCGTCGAACACCACATTGACACCTCTATTGTCGGTGTACTTGTTGACCGCCATGAGCAAGTCCTGCTCTTCGGTGACCACCACCTTGTCGGCACCCAGCGCCAGCAGATACTCGCGAGCATCTTCGGTCTTGGTCGCGGCAATCACCCTGGCACCGAGGGCTTTGCCCAATTGCACGAAGCACGGCCCGGCACAGTGGCTGGCATCGGTGACCAGTACGGTCTGACCCGGCTTGATACGCGCCAGATCCACATAGGCAAAATAGGCAATCAGCAGAGGCGTGTAGTGCACGCTGGCCTGCACCGGGGTCAGCACATCGGGATACCGGACCAGCGCCGAGCGCGGCAGGACAATCACCTCGCCATACACTGGATGCTGATTAGGGTCGGCGGATGGAAAGCTTGCCACCGCATCGCCCAGCGCGAGGTCTTCAACCCCTTCACCGAGGGCAGTGACCACACCGGCCATTTCCTGGCCGATCCCGGCCGGTAGCCGCGCCGGAGTACACGCCAGATTCTGCCGCCAGAGAACGTCGTACCAGCTGATGCCGATGGCCTGGACACGCACCTGCACTTCACCGGGCGCAGGCAACGGGTCCGGGTGCTCTTCAATCTTGAGCACCTCGGCCGGGCCGAACTGGTTGAAACGGATCGTGCGGGACATTGAGAACCTCGCCTTATGAACCTGAATGCCCTGCACTTTATCCGGGCTTTTCCGGCAGGACCAGTCAGTGGCTATTAATAGTCGACATGCCTGTCATTGATTCGTCATTGGACCGCATGATGCAGCGGATGACTCAAAGGCGGTCATTGTGGCATCCAAATGCCACATTGCAACCGCCTGCACAGTTGATTCTTGCCACACCGACAATAATCCAAGGCTTACCTGATGATGGCTTTTACCCTTACTATGCGCACCACAGCATGTTTGCCCGACGCCCCGCACCGGGTACATCGACCACCGTTCCGAGCCCCCACGTATGAACCGCAACGACCTGCGCCGCGTCGACCTCAACCTGCTGATTGTCTTCGAAACCCTGATGCACGAACGCAGCGTGACCCGCGCCGCGGAAAAACTGTTTCTCGGTCAACCGGCGATCAGCGCCGCCTTGTCGCGTCTGCGCGGGCTGTTCGACGATCCGCTGTTCGTCCGCACCGGCCGCAGCATGGAGCCCACCGCCAGGGCCTCGGAAATCTTCGCCCTGCTGTCACCGGCCCTGGACTCCATCTCAACCGCGGTCAGCCGCGCTTCGGAATTCGACCCGGCCACCAGCAACGCGGTGTTCCGGATCGGCTTGTCCGATGAAGTGGAGTTCGCCCTGCTGCCGTCACTGCTCAAGCGCCTGCGCTCCGAGGCGCCCGGCATCGTGCTGGTGATCCGGCGGGTCAACTACTTGTTGATGCCGGCATTGCTGGCTTCAGGGGAAATATCTGTCGGGGTCAGCTACACCAGCGACCTGCCGGCCAACGCCAAACGCAAAATCCTGCGCAAAAGCCGCCCGCAACTGCTGCGCGCCGACTCCGTGCCTGGCCCGCTAAGCCTGGACGACTTCTGCGCCCGACCGCACGCTCTGGTATCGATCGCCGGCGACCTGACCGGTTTTATTGACGAGCACCTGGAAAAATTGGGCCGCAAACGCCATGTGGTACTGGCCGTGCCACAGTTCAACGGACTGTCTACCCTGCTGGCCGGGACCGACATCATTGCCACCGTGCCGGATTATGCGGCCGAAGTGCTGACGGCCAGTGGCGGGGTCCGGGCCGAGGATCTGCCGCTGGAGTGCCAGACCTTTGAACTGCACATGGCCTGGCGCGGCGCGCAGGATAATGATCCGGCGGAGAGATGGTTGAGGTCGCGGATTCAGATGTTTTTTGGGGATCCGGATAGCCTGTAACGGAATCCCACTAAACTCCATAAAACCTTTAATTAACAACAAGTTATTGGTTTTTTAAGTCCATAGCCGTCTGTCTAAATCCAATGGATTCCACGACTCATGGGGGCATCATTGGGGGCAAATTTCGGTTCCTTAAAAAAGGGTGCCCCCACCGATGCCCGCAGATAATGCGGTTGTTTTCAAACGAAAACTCAGCGATGCCTTGATCCGCTCACTGACCGAACCCGGCAAACACGCCGATGGCGAAGTTCCTGGCCTCTACTTGGAGGTGAGGGCGTCGAATAAGGTTGGCAAATCCCCTTCCAAGGTTTGGCGATTGAAGTATCGGCTGCATGGGAAGGAAAACCGCTTCTCCATCGGCGCTTACCCCGATATTAGCCTCAAGGAGGCGCGCGACATTGCTCGCGGCGCGCGGCGCGACGTGGCTAATCACACCGCCCCGCTCAAGGCCAAGACCGCCAAAATCGAGGCACAGTTGCTCATGGGCTGACTATTTAGACCAATTACGGCAAAACGCTGCGCTAATGACTCTCTGCGCGACATAATAGTCCAGACATGTCGACCGAACACTGTCACGTAACGCTTGTATCGATCCCTCCAGAGTCGAGGATTGCCAAAGCCTATTCATCGCCGAATTTCGCTGATGCTTACTCGATCGAACTGCCATCCGGAGCGTCATCCAATCCTGAACTTTTGGCCAGGTTCATCCTCTCCCACCGAGCGCCGTGGATCAGCAGCCTCATAGCGATCCGAGATGCGACCGTTGGCAGGTTCGGCCTCAAGACTGCCAAGCAACTCAATTCACTTGCAGCGCAGAGCGAGACAGGTCGTATCGGCATCTTCAAGATCTACGGCGCCAGTCCGACCGAAATTGTCCTTGGCGGAGACGATAAGCACTTGGACTTCAGGCTCTCTGTTTTCTGCTCCAACTCAGTTGTCGCCAAGCGGCAAACGTCAACTGACTTTCTCAACCGCTGTCCATTGCCACAACCGCCTTGGTCGCCTTTATATTTTTGTCATCGCCCCGCTCCACCGCTTGATCGTTCGATCCAGTCTTCGTAGTGCCGCACGACTCGGATGGCCGTTGGCCACAGAGGCGTGAGCTAGACCCCAGTCGCCATGCGTCGCCCACAGAGGTTAACCGTATTTGAGTAAACAGCGCTTGCTGAGGTTCACGGCGGCCCCCAGCCACTCTGCTGCACCCCAGCCCTAAAGCCGCTGGCGTAGGCGCAGTATCGTGGCGGGAGGAGCTGGCTTTTTCTGTCTGAGCACTGGCTTTACGTAACGGTCTTTGAGCATGGCAGTTGCAGCGCCGATAATCGTGCGCGGCCCAGGTTCCCGATCGTTTCCCGTGGTCTGGCCACGCATGCGCAGATGACTGAACGGCCGAACTAAATCCTCGCCGCTACCAGTAAACTCCTCGCGACTTCTTCGCAAACGGGGCTGCAGCAATAGTTCCGAAGGGAAAACGTGAGGACGATAGTGAGTGTTGATTTTTGACGACCCAACGTCATTGCGGGCGGGACTTGGTGGGATGAGCCGTCTCTTCCTGGCGCATGGCACATCAGCACAACAAGTTGCCCACGAGTTGCTTTGGCTCATGCGGCAGTCGCTTTAGGTGTGACGCATATCGTAAAACTGACGGTGCTGGGGCCTGCATCAAGACTGCATGCTTTCGACTGGCACATGGAGGTCGACGCGCACTTTGCCCGGCAGGATATCGGCTATACCCTTTTGCGCCCATCATCTTTCGTCGACATCTTGGCGCGGGCCGGTGCTCCGATTGCCGAGGGCTCATGAGGGGCGCTGCGGGTAACGGCCGAGTCAACCTGATCGACACGCGGGATGTGGCCAAAGCGGCACGCGTTGCGCTTCTCGATATTACTGATATTGACTCCCAGACGGCATACCAACTCGAGGGCCCGGCGACGGTCAGCATGATGGAGATTGCTGACGAACTCTCGCTGCTGTTGGGCAAAACGATTGTTTATCAGCATCGCCCCCTGAGAATCACCGCGAGGTATTGATCGATTCAGGCGGCAGGGAGCTGACGGCCGATGTCTTGCTTGGGATCGATCAATTGTTCAGAGGATCGGTGCTTGCCGAAACGACAAACACTGAGACCGACCTGACTGGTAAGGCACTACGATCGGTCAGTGCCTGGTTGAGAGCTAGAATATCTCTGCGTTTCATAACCGGTGACATCGAGCAGACCGCCCTGAGTGCAAGGTGCCGCCCGGGAACGCCCCCTCTGTCCTGGGCAACGTCTATGTCCAACGGCGGCTAGATCTTAGACCATGAAATTAACCAAATAAAAACGCCGTGCCCAGTAGGCACGGCCAATGAAGGAGCGGACTGGTTCAGGTCAAGACCTGGACTTCAGCCAGTGCGCTTAGATTGGGATTTATTACGCCATCAGCGGATAGTCTGTGTAGCCTTCTTCTGCGCCGCTGTAGAACTTGGATGCATCCGGTGTTGCCAGTGGAGCACCTTGGCGGAAGCGTTCAGGCAGATCAGGATTACTGATAAACAGCGTGCCGAATGTGACTGCATCAGCCAAGCCACCTTCCAGCACCTGTTCCGCAGACTCCCGGTCGTAGCCAACATTCAATACGAAAATCCCTGAGAATCGCTTGCGAGCGCCCGGTGCCAGAGGTTTAGCACCTTCCGGCAGGGTTGAAGACTCCATAAAATGCAGAATGCCAACGTTCTTCTTTTCCAGCGCATCTACCGCGTACATATAGGTCTGCTCGAGATTGGAGTCGCCCATGTCGTTGTACGGAATGCGTGGTGACAACCTGACCGAGACTCGGGCCGGCCCGAAGACCTTTATTGCAGCATCGGTAGCCTCAAGGAGGAACCGAGCCCGCTTTTCCACAGTGCCACCATACTCGTCGGTTCGCTTGTTTGAACCGTCTTCCAGAAACTGCGCAGGCAGGTAACCATTGGCTCCGTGAACCTCAACGCCATCGAAGCCCGCATCCTTTGCAGCCTGCGCAGCCTTTTCATAGTCTGCGATGGTGGCCTTGATGTCATCAAGGGTCATTTCGCGCGGGGTCACAGAAGGCTTGATGCCTTCTGGCGTGAACGCTTGGCTATTGAAGGGGACTGCCGATGGCGCCACTGGCAGTTCTCCACCATGGAAATCAGGGTGTGATGCTCTACCTGTATGCCAAAGTTGCGCAAAAATCAGACCGCCCGCGTCATGAACTGCCCGAGTTACCTTCTTCCACCCCGCAATTTGCTCGGTAGTATAGATACCTGGGGTATTCGTCCACCCGACCGCTTGGTCGCTGATCTGGGTGCCTTCCGTGAAAATGAGTCCTGCTGATGCGCGCTGCGCGTAGTACGTTGCGGTCAGTTCGTTGGCGACCTGATCGTTGGATCGACCTCTGGTCATCGGCGCCATGAATACCCGATTCTTGAAGGTGAGCTCTTTGTTGCTCAAGGGGGTCAGAAGCTTCAGCTTTTCCATGTTTTCTCCATATACCGTTTATTGATGTCCCGCTCGCCTTGATGTTTAGTCAGGCGCGGCGTCACCGAAGAGGTGCTTCTTGTCGGATGAACAATTGGCGCATCGCAGCTTGCCGACAAGAGCAACGAACGAAGGTGACGGCTCGGACCGCTTGCCTCGAAAGTGAGGACTATCATGATGGTATATGGAATAAACCTAGTGTCTATTAGGCACTTTTCTTCGCCTTAGTAGGTTTGTGGAAACCTACTGCCTGACAACATTCAGGCTTCGCTGTTGGCCTGACAACGGAGCAAAAGGACGGAAGCGGATGTGGGCGAGGCGAGAAATCGCGACATGGGCGCTGCCGGCTAATCTCTAGCGATTAGCAACGCTATTTAGCTGCGGTAAATGCACGTGCCACACTCCAACGCAATCCTGTATTCGTGGATTTTGGATGATGACCCAACCCTTATTATCCAGGCCGACCGAGCCGACGCTGAGGGTTGTGGCTCCGATGACTTTCTTCGCCCAGCCCACGTAGTTCAGTCCGTTTTTAGGGTCAATTTCGGGGAACTCAGGACCCCAGAAGCATCGCCGCGAGCAATGCAGAACATCAAGCCCCGCCTCAACCGATGCCAGCAGCTAGTATCCCATCAGCGCAGACATCTCGGCTGGACGCACGCCAAAAGTCCTGCTGCGTCCATCGGCATGATGGTCGGCTGATTGGTGCCGGCCAGCAGAACTGATCGATCAGATAACCGTGAGCCCCATGGATTTCCATGGTTTCGAAACCCAGTCACTTAGCATCCGCCGCTGCCTTGGCAAAAGCCGCTAAGGTGTCTGCGATATCCCCTTCGCTCATTGACACACCGCGTGGCTCGTTTGGCGAGTTGAGTCCAGAAGGGCTTGGAACCGGTGCATCAGGCTTCCAGCCGCTGACGTCAGGCGCTGCTACGGTGTGCCAAAGTTGCGGCCCCATGCGGCCACCCGTGATATGGACAGAATCGATTACGTTCTTCCATCGGCCAACGCTGCCTCACCGTGGAAAAAAGGAATGCCGGAACCGTCACGTGAAGCGGGAAGGTTTGACATTGTATGGGTTCCATTTACTTTCGGAAGCCATATAAGTATATTTTTTAGACCTAATATGAATTAGGCACCTAGAATAGCCTAGGTATACATGAGGAAACTTCGATGCTGGAATTAAAGCCCCAATGTTTTTCGTCGGACTGCCCTAGCCGAGCGTTGTTCGACCAAATCGCAGACAAATGGTCGATGATGGTCCTGGCTGTGCTTGACGACGGGCCGCATCGTTTTAATGCCATCAGGCGCCGCTTGGAGGGGGTAACTCAGAAAGCACTTACTCAGTCCCTGCGGCGGTTAGAACGAAATGGCATCGTCTCGCGCCAGATTATTTCGTTCTCACCCGTGGCAGTGCAGTATGAGATCACCCCACTTGGTCAAACATTGCAGCAACCCTTTCGCGAATTGCATAAATGGACGCTTGATAAATTGCCTGATGTTGAGGCTGCCCGGTTGAAGTTTGATGAGGCGGCACAAAAAAACCTGACAGAGTGATTTATTATTAACACACCACCACCGGCCACCTGAAACGCGTTATATCTTCAATTTGCCCCACCCCCCTAGCCCTACTAACTCTACATGAGCGCCTAGGATTACCGCGCATACCGCGTAGTGGTTAACAACGACGGCCTCCCTTACCGTCTCTTGCGACCTTTTTAAAAAGTCAACACCTTTCTGAAATTGGCTCATTTACCAAGGCAGAAAATGGTCGAAATGCCACTGACGTCGTGCATCCGTCGAAGGGGACATTCATTAGTTTTGCAAATTAATGAATTTAAAAAGCAAAATTCCATTGGGCCTTCGGTGGGAAGAAAAAACTGAATTTAACATCGGTGCCTTCGAAGTGCCCGGAAACGCGGTGCGTCAGAACAGGCCTTTTCAAATCTTCCTGGCGGTCTATTACCGGGCGATCAAACTGCGGATCGATGCAGTCCTGAGTGATGAACATTATCCCGCCCGGTGGTGTTTCACAGGTCTGGGCTTGTGACACTGCCGAGGCAATTGTGGACAACCCGCTCAGCGATACGGCGATGGCCAGTGCAACATATTTGGGAGTAACGGACTTCGTATCGAAACCGTTAACGCGGTGGGAGTCTTTGCCATGCGGGGAAGGCCCCAGAGTCAGTTTTTTGCGATATCCATAGTGACTGTAAAATTCCTCAGGCGCACCAATGACGGCACGCCGACACGTAAGAGCTAGAGTTTGTAGTTCAATGTCATGCGTGTGTAACGCGGTGCACCATAACTCACAGTGTCGAAATCCCCTTCTGCGTTGCGGATTTTTTGTCAACCACATTATTGACATTGATTGACACGTCCATGTTCCTTGTCAGTTCATAACCCGCCATGAGTGACGTCAACACATAAGGATCTTGTTCCGCTAGACGGATAGGTTACCTGCCACCCTCACCTTCACAAAGCAAAGAAAAGAAAAGCCGTCACACCTTGTTTTCAGGCCATGCCAACATTGCGAGATCAATAAGGCCGTCAAGGGTCTGGCTGTTCGCACCGACTGAAGGTAGATTTACAACAGCCTGTAGTATTCCAAAGTAATACCAAGCCAGTAGATCCAAATCGACATCCTGCCCTACCTCACCCTCCTGCTGACCCTGAGTCAAAATGTCCACAATAATCTGCCGTTGCTGACAGGCCGCAGAATTCGCGGCGTGCTTTCCCTCGACAGTGAGGTCTTCTTGCTCAGCGTTGCTGCGAGATATCAGGCAGCCAAGCGGACGCTTAACGTCAGACTCCCTCGGTAGAAACTCACGTAGCAGTGCTTCCACGCTCGTCTTGGATGTCTGTGCGCGAGTCGATTTCATTCGCGTCGTGACGCGGTCGGTATACAGCTGAAGGGACTCGTTGAAGAGCCCACCCTTGTCTCCAAACCGCTGATACAGGCTCGATCGAGATAGACCCGTTGCCTTGGACAGATCGCTCACAGATGCATTTGCGTAGCCGTGACGCCAGAAAACACCCGTTGCCGCTTTCAGGACGGCACCTTCGTCATATTGCGGTTTGCCACTCATAAATCCTCCGTTGACAACATGGAACGATCAGACCAACATACCTGGACTGATCGTTCCATCATAGAGGAAGATTTTTATCATGCACAATCAATCGACTAATCGGACGCAAGCACTCAGCATCGCTGTCGCTGGCGCTACGGGTCGTGTAGGACGGCGATTGATCAGTCTGTTAGCGCAAGACCCAGTAACGATACTTGCCCTCACACGTCAGAAATCAACCACCCCCTTCCCCGAAGGAGTGGCCACTGCAGAGCTGGATTTTGATCAGCCATCAACTCTCATGAAAGCGCTTGCAGGTGTCGACAAACTGTTCATTGCCCATGGCACTTCCCCGCAACAGGTCGCCAACGAGATAGCCCTCATTGACGCAGCAGTAGAAACGGGCGTCCGTCACATCGTGAAGCTTTCGGTTATGGGACCCTCAACCCCGATGAATCCATTTGCCTGGCATTCGTTGATAGAAGCGCATCTGGGTCAACGATCCATAACTTCTACCGTGTTGAGACCCACGACGTTCATGGACGTACTAAAGCGTGCTGGCAGCGCTGTTGCCTCGGGTACCTGGGCGGGTGCCGCAGGCAATGGGCGGGTGAATCTGATAGACAGCCGAGATGTAGCGGATTCTGCGCGCATAGCGTTACTGGAAGAGGTGGCAGTAGGATCCAAACGTGCGTATCACCTCACAGGGCCTCGGAATTGGACAATGCCGCAAATCGCGGAGGAATTGTCCGGACTGTTAGGCCATGAAGTTACCTATGCTCATCGATCCCCTGCCGCGCAGCATTATGAGTTAGTCGCTAACGGACTTTCACCGTTTGTTGCCGAGATTCTTGTTGGGCTTGATCGTATTTTCCATGACTCCGTACTGACAGAGCGGACCTTTACGGTTGAAGACCTCACCGGCACCCCGCCGCGCTCGCTGTCCGCCTGGCTTCGCGAGAACATTGATATTTTCAAGAAATAAGCCCAGCCACCATTAAAGACCCGTGTCTGCATCACTCTCAGAAGCCACGTAGTTATTCAATCGAGGTAAAGGCTGACTGAGGCCGACCAAGCAGCAGGCTCTACAATTGCGTTAATGGGCGTGCACTCAGGCCCGCCCAAACGATTACGCTGCATCGATAACGGCGATTTTATCATCCAACTTTAAGCTTCCACTGTAGGTTCTGACGATGAGAGCGTTCAAACACCCGAAAGCTGAGGAGTTCGTGCTTGAGCGTATTCTCTATGCTTTGAGCGACCCCGCGCGTATGGAGATGATTCGTCACCTTGCTGGCCGGGCTGAAGCGACCTGTGGTGAGTTAGATGGCGGTCGACCTAAATCAAGCGCTTCCCACCACTTCAGAGTTCTACGTGATGCTGGGCTGATGCGTACTCGCAGTATAGGCGCAACCCATATAAACTCTCTTCGCAAGGAGGAGTTGGAAATGCGATTTCCAGGGCTGCTTAACTCTATAATCAGTCATTCAAACTAGGAGGATATATACTTGGGAATGTCGATTGGAATTTGGATCTCTTAAGGCACCACCACAACGCGGATATAAATTGCAGAACTATGCTAATACGTTTTTTAGTAGAGCCCCAATCATTAGAGTAACGCACAGCGCTCGCAATGCAATATCTACGGCGGCATACACAATTAATATTCAGCCCCTCAATTGTTAACGCATACAAGCATCGGTTCAAGCGGACCCTCAATGCGTTCAACCAGCGTCGTTATGCAAAGCATACCAAGCTATCTTTTGAGGTCGAGGCGATAGATTCGAACCTTAACAAGGCGATTGAATGGCGATTGGGATATAAGGTTGTGGTTAATTGAAGATCTACTGGCTAGCGACCGCATTCCAGACGGCTACATCCTTCCAAACGTTATCCTTTGACCTACTAGGGATATCTTCCGCGCCTAGTTGACGCCAGTTCATTAAAGCGTATCTTTTCCTGTCTAAAATGACGACGCGACTCTACGTCTTGATATGATCCTGAGGACAGTCGCTACGAGGCCTGCCCTCCGAAAGAGGGGCCCTCTATGCGCGACCAGGCAGAACTCAACCCCATTGCAAAGCTGTTCTACAGACCTATTGAGGCCGCCATACGCTGGTGCGAATTGGTTGATTACGAGGCTCAAATTCTGGAGGTCGCATTAGACTGTCCAAGTCGGCTTCTCAATGCTTTTCCTCAATGGCCATGCCTGTTAGCGAATGTTGAAAAAATCCTCGATGCTGTTCGAAATCAAGAGCTACATTACGGAGCGTTGGGCGTAACGTTCAGGCCTGGGACACCTGTCGACCATAGCCTGCTTACCATTAGGCATTCAGACCTCAAGAAGTGGGTGCATTACTACCATCCAGATCAGCGGTCATCTTTTCTTTTCAATGAAAGAGCCTTGGTTCATGAATCGACTCACTCCAACACATACTCGATTTTACAGGCAGATCGGGATGCCCTGCAGGTGCAGTTGAAGAATACCGAAGCAAGGTTACAAGAGGTGATCGACGAGCTTAAAGCTGCGGGACTGGAGCGTGACGACCTACGCATGCTTGCCGAAAACAAACAGCAACTCAGCGATCAAAGCAGATCAAACTACTTGAACGTCATTGGTGCTCTTGTCGATCTCATATTGGGCTCAACCCGGAGCGGCTGTCCGATCCACTTACTGAAACGCCTATGTTGGTCACGCTGGAGGAGCTGCGACCCCACTACCCGCGCTTCATCCGTAATCCGCTATACGACGATATCAAGGCTTCGATCCGTGAACGGGGGCTGGATCAACCGCCACCGATTACCCGACGGCCGGATCAAACCTGTTTCATCATCCGTAACGGCGGTAATACGCGCTTGGCGATTCTCGGCGAGCTGTGGCAGGAAACTCGCGACGAGCGCTTCTTTCGCATTCATTGCCTGTTCCGACCTTGGATCAATGAAATCACCGCCCTACTCGGCCATCTGGCTGAAAGCGATCTGCACGGCCAACTCACTTTCATCGAGCGGGCTCTGGCGGTAGCCAAACTCAAAACCATGCTCGAAGCAGGGGGAAGCGTGTTCTCACAACGGGAACTGGCACGACATCTTGCCGCTGGAGGCTATCCGATTTCGCAGCCGCACATCAGCCGGATGCTGGACACTCTCGAACATTTACTACCCGCGATTCCACAAACCCCGTATGCCGGATTGGGTAAGCCTCAGATCGAACGCCTGATCAGCCTACGCAGCCAGGCAGAACGAACTTGGAACCGATATCCAACCGCCCCCGTTTAGTTCATCGATTTCTGGCTCGAGACCTTGGGCTATTTCGATGCAGAACCCGGATCATTCGATCTTGAGCAAATCCAGGATGAACTGCTCGAACGCATGAGCCACTTACTCGGACAGTCCTACCGTATGTTTGCCCTGGAGCTGAGCGACCCTGCTTAAGAGAAATGGCATTACCTGACTGTTGTTCTGGATCTCTACGCACGCCGCATTGTGGGGTCTTTTGGGTAGGCATGGCGTGCGCGTGGTGCCTTGGGACAGGTAGATAGCTATACCGTCAGCAGACCCTTAAGATGCATTACTGCGCTTTCCGGCGTTGTTAGAACAGGGCCGTTGAAAACTTTGCGTACTTCGCTCGCGGCTTGGGTCATGGAAAACTGAGCAAAACAAATCACGTCATAGCCCGTTAAAGCCGCAGCAGTTTCACGGATGATCCGATTATGCTCTGTAGCGTCTCCTTTTTTTAAGGCCTGCAGAGCGCCTTCGCAAAGTATAGGGGTGACTTCGATCGACTTACCAACCGATGATGCATGGGCAATAAAATCGTCAAGTATTGGACCGACTGCTGGTGAGAATGTGGTGAGCGCCGCGATGCGTAACCCCATAGACACCGCTTCGATCACCATGGCTTCGTTGGGCTTCAAGACTGGTTTAGAGTAACGCCGCTTGCACACCTCCATCGCATCGGTAAAGGCCGAACACGTATAAAGAACAGCATCGGCATCAGCGGCGAACGCGTGGCTGGCCAAATCGTGGATACGTCGTCTTAGTTTGTCGGTCAGACTTCCGGAGGCAGCGATGTCGATAGACAGGGAATCATCCCACAGGTTCATAAGCTGGGCTTCGGGCCACAGCGCTCGGAAGGTCTCATTGATAGGCGCAATAGAGACGTCGGTTGCATGAATCAAAAAAATTCGTGGTGGTCTGGACATGAGTTCTCTACTTTTCGATCATATTGGAAGTTTCGCGGGCTCACAGCGTTGGAATTAATCGTCTGCGAAGGTCGTGTTTATTGAGCTGTCCACCCCCCGTCCACCCTTAAAGATGTTCCGGTTACCATTCGCGCAGCGGGGCTCGCCAAATAAACAGCAGCACCGGCAATATCCTCAATCTTCGCCATGTGCCCCATAGGTATTTTGGATAACAGAAAAGCTTCCTTTTCAGCGGTGTCGACGATTTTACGAACCAGTCCGGTTTCAACGAACGTTGGGCAAAGCGTGTTAACACGAATCCCCTGTTGAGCTAGTTCGACGGCCATTGCCTTGGTCAGCCCTTCTATCGCATGTTTCGTCATGCAATAGACTGTACGATTTGGAGAACCGACATGCCCCATCTGCGAAGAGACATTGATAATGACTCCTTTGGCAGAAACGCGTTTTTCCAACATTTTTCCGACTGCTGCCTGACAAGCTACAAAGCAGGCCCGCACATTTAGGTTCAGCATCGCATCCAGATGATCATCGCTCACCCCCAGAATAGGCTCTGGGTAGTTGGTACCTGCGTTGTTCACCAAGATGTCCAGCGTATCAATGCCAGATATCAAGTCCCGCACTGCAGCACTTTGCGTGACATCGCAAACCCTAATTTCTACCTTACCGCCCCTGCTGCGAATGATAGCTGCGACATTTTCCAAGCTTTCTTTCGTGCGTCCTACCAAAACCAAATCTGCGCCAGCGGCACTGAATGCCAAGGCTATTCCCGCTCCGATTCCCCCGCCTGCACCGGTAATTAACGCAACTTTCCCGTCAAGCCGAGACGACGGAAATACCATTGCTTCTAGCTCATCCGACACACAGTTCCCCTTATAGAATTTTTACCGATACCTATCAAACCGGCGCAGCTCAACGAGGAGACAGTTATTCCACGATGCCGGCGTAGGGCACATCTTGTTGGCCGTAGCGACGAACTCGAATATTCGCCTGCTCGCCATGGCCAGCGAAGCCTTCAAGCGCACACAGCCTCGAGCAGTAAGAGCCGATTAGCGCTGACGCTTCATCAGCGAGTACGCGCTGATAAGTGCAGGTTTTCAAGAACTTGCCCACCCACAATCCACCCGTATACCTCGCCGCTTTTTTGGTGGGTAGCGTGTGGTTGGTACCGATTACCTTGTCTCCGAATGCGACATTGGTACGTGGCCCCAAAAACAGAGCGCCATAGTTACGTATGTTATCCAGAAACCAGTCTGGGTTGTTGGTCATGACTTGTACATGCTCAAACGCGAGGTCATTGGCAATAGCCAGCATCTCATCGTTGCTGTCTGCAACAATGACTTGTCCGAAATTCTCCCATGATTGGCGAGCTACGTCGGCAGTTGGGAGGATATGAAGCAAACGCTCGACCTCAACAATAGTGTCGCGAGCAAGTTTCTCGGAGGTCGTCAGTAAAATTGCTGGCGAGTCAGGCCCGTGCTCAGCCTGGCCAAGCAAGTCAGTAGCGCACAATTCCCCGTCTACGCTGTCATCGGCGATTACGAGTGTCTCAGTTGGCCCGGCGAATAGATCGATACCTACACGGCCAAAGAGCTGACGTTTCGCTTCAGCGACAAAGGCGTTGCCGGGCCCAACCAGAATGTCCACGGGAGAAATGGTCTCGGTTCCAATCGCCATCGCCGCGATAGCTTGAACACCACCAAGACAATAGATTTCATCTGCACCGGCCATGTGTTGTGCGGCAACGATTGCGTGAGCAGGCTTACCATTGAACGGCGGCGCGCACGTGATTACCCGAGGCACCCCTGCAACCTTGGCCGTAACAACGGACATGTGAGCCGAAGCGAGCAGCGGATATTTCCCACCTGGTACGTAGCACCCCGCGGCATTCATGGGAAGGTTTTTATGACCCAGAATCACACCTGGCAAGGTTTCAACTTCAACGTCTTGAATGCTTGCTCTTTGATGTACAGCAAAATTTCGAACTTGGGCCTGGGCGAATTTGATATCGGCTAAGTCACGCTTGGTCAATTGTGAATAGCACGCGTCGATTTCCTCTGCCGACAAGCGATAACTCTCACGCTCCATACCATCAAATTGAATCGCCAGTTCCCTAACAGCGAGGTCTCCTCGTGTTTCTATGTCGGCGAGTATCCGTTCTACAGTAGCACGCACCTGAAGATCAGTTGCCTTCACTGCGGCCGCTTCTGCACCTTTTTTCAACCACCGGGCCATATGGAGGCTCCTTTTTGGATTTTTATGTGCGAGCTTGCATACGTATGCAATCCCAATCATAAGGAGTTTAATGTGGTTTGAAAATAGGCTCATGCGTAAGATTAAAAATTCTTTCCGCAGTAAGGATTCGTTTTCGATGGTCGACAAGAATCGTCGTCTGATCACAGCACATGATGTGGCTCAGTTGGCTGGGGTTTCTCAGTCAGCCGTTTCGCGCACCTACACCAAAGGGGCAAGCGTCTCCCCCGCTACCAGGGAGAAGGTCGAAGCCGCTGCAGCCGCGCTCGGCTATCGACCAAACCTTGCTGCACGATCTTTGATCACACGTCGATCCAACCTGATCGCTGTGGTCGTGCCAAGTATGGCCAATCCATTTTACTCCGCCGTTCTCGAAGCATTGTCCCAAGCGTTTGAGCTGAAGGGATATAGAGTGCTGTTGTTTTCAACGGCCTCCAATGATAATTCCGACCCCATTCTTGAGGACGTACTGAGATATCGAGTGGAGGCCGTTATTCTGGTGTCCTCAACCCTCTCCTCCTCATTCGCAGAGGAATGCAAACAGACTGGACTCCCCGTTGTTCTATTGAACCGAAAAAATGATAGCCAAACCGTCTCAAGCGTCACCAGCGACAACTTTGAAGGCGGGCGTTTGACCGCCAACTTCCTGATCGCCGGTGGACACCAAAACCTCGCCTTTATTGCCGGCAATGACCTGTCTTCGACCAGCCGCGATCGCGAACTGAGTTTCACTAGGGAAATCCTGAGCAACGGCATGCCACCGCCGATGCGCGAGATCGGCAACTTCTCATTTGACGGAGCGATTATTGCGGCCCGACGCCTACTTGCAGCTCGCCAGCCACCGGACGGGATTTTTTGCGCTAATGACCTGATGGCGATTGCAGCGCTGAATGTTGCGACGAAGGAATTCGGCCTCACACCCGGCAAAAACATCTCAATCGTAGGCTTCGACAATATCGAAATGGCCAGATGGCCATTGATAGGCCTAACGACCTATGTACAGCCGACTATGAGTATGGTCCAACGCGCTGTAGAGATCGTCAGCGCCCAGCTATTTGAGTCATCAGAAGTGCCTACCGACAATGTAATTACCGGCAGCCTAATCGTCCGCCAGACGGCACGCCTCCCCTCCTCCGGCTTGATATCCGTAGGGGATGAAACTCACTGGAGGTATGCCCCTGTCAGCTAAGCTGCAATGGGTAGAAGTTGGTACCTATTGATGCCTCAACGGCCGGAGTCAGATGCTTCGGCCTCCCATGACCTTCATAGCCCTTCATTGATTGCTCGGCTCTTTTGAAAAGGGTATCCAAAACAGATCCTTAATGTTCTGATCTCACCGGCGGCATCTAAACCAAGGGAAGAAAAAACCCGCCGTAGCGGGTTTTTTAGGGTCATCAAAAGTCTACTTGACGGGCACTATCGAGAACGCACCGGTGGCGATCATCGCACCCATAATCAGGAAGCTGAGAGCGAATGCCCACTTCATGGTGTACTTCTGATGATCGCTGAACTCGACACCCGCCAGACCACAAAGCAGATATGTTGACGCTACCAGAGGGCTGAGCAAATGCACTGGCTGGCCAACCAGAGAAGCACGACCGATTTCAGCATGGGTGATTCCATAGACTTCAGCGGCTTTAGCCAATACTGGAAGTACTCCGTAATAGAACGCATCGTTTGACATGAAGAAGGTGCCAGGGATACTCGCCAATGCGGTAATAGGCGCCATGTAAGGTCCCCAGGTATCTGGAAGCATCGCCAGGAAACTTGCAGACATCGCATTAACCATACCCGTGCCGGATAGGATGCCGGCGAGGATACCAGCCGCCAGGAAGATCGCGATCTGGTTGAGAGCCGTCGGTGCGTGGGCTGCAATGCGACGACGCTGATCTGCCATATTCGGGTAATTGATGACCAAGCCTACTGAGAACGCCACCATGAACAGAACAGCAAGCGGCAATAGCTCCATGACCAGCGCTGTCATCAAACCGATGGTGAGCAGCGCATTGACCCAAAATAGCTTCGGACGGCGCAGATCCTCATCCTCCTGCGACATGGAAGGCATTCCTGTAACGTCTTCGTCGTAGGCAGCAACTTCAGCATCATGAGGCAAAACGAGCTTGCCCAATCGACTGCGCTCGCGAAGGCCGATGAAATAGGCCAGCGCCATAACGCCCACGAATCCAATGATCATCGACGGGATAATCGGAATAAAAAGATCCGACGTTTCAACCTGCAGTGATGCAGCAGCCCGAGCCAAAGGCCCCCCCCAAGGGAGGAGATTTGTAACACTCGCCGCAAGGATAACTACGCAGGTCAGCGCCAACGCGTTGAGCTGTAGCCGTTTGAACAGCGGTAACATGGCGGTGACCGTAATCATGTACGTGGTCGAGCCATCACCATCCAGCGAAACCATACCAGCCAGGAGCGTGGAGAAAACGACCGCTTTGACCGGATCGCCCTTAATAATTTTCAAGAAGGTGCGAATGATCGGGTCGAACAACCCAGTGTCGAACATCATCCCGAAATAGAGGATGGCGAACATCACCATGATCGCTGTAGGTGCAACCTTTTTTAGGCCATCGATCATCATGTTGCCCATCTCAGGGCCGAAGCCGCCGATCAGAGCAAATACAATGGGTGTGATCGTAAGCGCGACCAAGGGCGAGAGCCGCTTGCTCATGATCAGGGCCATAAAGGTCACGATCATGCCGTAACCAAGCAAAGACAGCATTGGTATGTCCTCGATTAGAAGTACATTGTTTTTATGATTTAGCGCTAATGCGCCTTCGAGAATCAGGTTGGCTACAGCATTGTTCAGTCACATCGTACCGATACAACGGCTGTCAGCTCATATGTAAGCCGCCGTTGATTGAGAAATCAGCACCATTCGCATATCCAGATTCCTCCGATGCTAGCCAGGAGCAGATCGCCGCAATCTCCTCCGGATTACCTAAACGGCGGGAGGGGATTTCGTTAATAATGCGATCCATCGCATCCACCGTGGTAATTGATTTCAGACGCGGGGTGGCGACATAACCAGGGGAAACCGTGTTAACCGTCACACCACGAGATCCCACTTCTTTAGCCAGAGCACGAGTGAAGCCCCGAATGGCTGACTTGGCCGTGGAGTAATTGACCTGCCCTACTTGCCCCAGTTGAGCGTTTACGGATGAGATGTTGATCACTCGCCCCCAGCCACGTGAAACCATGCCGTCGATGACTTGCTTGGTTACGTTGAAAAGGGAGTTCAGGTTGGTATCGATTACCGTTTTCCAATCACCAGGCTGCATGTCCCGAAAAACCACGTTGACCGCAGTGCCAGCATTGTTAACGAGCACGTCTATTGGGCCCACGTCCTTGGTAATTTTTTCAAACGCGAGCTTCGACGACTCCCAGTCAGCGACATTACCTTCAGAGGCGATGAAGTTGAAGCCGAGCTTTTTTTGTTCAGCAAGCCAGGCAGTTTTGCGAGGTGAGTTAGGGCCACAGCCCACAACGACGGTGAAACCGTCTTTGGCGAGACGCTGACATACGGCAGTACCTAAACCACCCATTCCAGCTGTGACATACGCAATGCGCTTAGACATACGAACACTCCTGTTTTGGTTTTTGTTGGGAGTACGACTGGTGAGCCCTGAGGCTTCTGGCCCTAATAAACGTGACCGCACATTGTTTTGCAACGCAATGACGTACAATTCGCAAAAGAGCAACGTTTTACTCTAAAAAACCGCTCATCCAGTCCCAATTTGCACGGTTGATCTTAAAAAGAGCTAAAATCCGGGCCCAAACCTGACGATCAGACCGAGATTTTTAAAACGACCTGATTTTTGCATTTGAACACACCTAAAAGCTGTTCTCTTTAGAAGAACGCAACCCGCTTTTAGGGATGACGCCCCATTTGTTCAGCCACCCCAGCCCCTCGTTAGTGGCGATTAGCGGCCGATACTCACAGCCAATCCAGCCTTCATAGCCAACGGCATCAAGGAAACTGAAAACTTCCGCGAACGCCAAATGGCCCGTGCCGGGCTCATGCCTACCCGGCCAATCCGCAACCTGAACGTGCTGGATGCGGTCAAGCCAGGCCTTCAGAGCACCTAAGCCATCACCTGTCACCAAGTGAGCGTGGTACACATCAAGAATCAGGCCTAATTCAGGAATCGCGTCCAGCACAGGTGAGGCTAAATCGAAGTTACATAGGTAGTAACCGGGCATCTCCTTGGCACTAATGACCTCAATGAGGCTGGTGATACCTTGATCAGCCAGATAATCAACGGCATATCGCAAATTCCTCAGATAGGTCTGGCTATCGGTACTGAGCTCGTTGGTAATGTTAGTACCTGACATCAGGTGGATATGGGTGCAACCCAATCGGTTCGCGTAGTCCACGGCCGTTGCTAGCCCCGCCCTGAACTCTGAATCTCGCGACGTTGCTGCGGCCAACCCTTTCGTTAACCCCATAGGCGCAGCGAACTGCACCATTTTCAACTGATGCTCTTTCAACAAGTCCGAGATCACTGACGCTTCATAATCGTAGGGTGTCGGAAACTCAACCGCTCGAAATCCTGCTAAGGCAGCAGCTTCGAATCGTTTGAGAAAAGGCTTTTCCGTGAACTGAAATCCAAGGTGTGCATTAAAATTGAGCATTTTGCCAAGCCTCTGACATGGGCATATGAAGTGAGATCAGCTTTCCAGGCAAGCACGAAGCTTGAGCACCGCACTGTCTGGCGTGGTGAGGATGTTCAGCGCGGTCGTTTTTTTGGCCGCATCAGCCGCGGTTACCATGGAGAACTGCGCAAAACACACAAGATCCTGTTCCTCGATACCAGCCACGAGCTCAGCGATCATTTGATCGTGGAGCAGTGCGTTGCCTGAGCGCAGGGCTTCCAACGCCTCTGGGCAGGTGAAGCTTGTGAGCTCAAGAGAAAGCCCCGCTGAGTTGGCCGCTTGAGAGAGCTCTTCAGTTATGGATTCGATAGCAGGAGCGAACGTTGCAACGATAGCGATTCGGGACGCCTGAGCGATCGCCTCACTAATCATCGCTTCATTGGGTTTGAGCACCGGTATGGATAGCTGGTTTTTGCACAGATCAATGGCGTCGCCAAACGCCGAGCAAGTAAACAAAATCCCTTCTGCCCCCGCTTGAACGGCGTAGTGTGCAAGTGATAAAAATCGATGTTTGAGCTCATCAGTGATACGCCCAGCGTTGGCCAGATCCTGAGAAAGCGAATCTTCGAGCAGGTTTGCCAATTGAGCCTCAGGCCACAATCTAGCGAATGCCTGATTGATAGGTTCGATGGCTACTGAGGTGGCGTGGATGAGAAAAATACGCTTGGGTGTCATGAATGACCTCTGTCTTCGTTCTTGATACGGCAATTTCGCGCGAAGCCCGTGCCGCCATGAGAAACGGTTGGTATGGTATTTTGGTGAAACGGAATGCAATTGGAATTGCACGCCGCAACGTAATGTCCAGGCGCAATAACTCTCGATGAAGCCGACGATAAAAAAAGATCTTGCTGAGCAATTGGCCCCAAAGATCATTGATATGGCTCGGGCACGCTCCATGCGCGCTGGCGAGCCTTTGCGCGAAGAAGCCTTTGCCAAAGAGCTCGGTGTTTCCCGATCCCCCATACGCCGGGGTTTTGCGTTGCTCGAAGAGCTCGGCTTGGCGACCAAAGAACCCAATCGAGGCTACTACCTGACCTGCGACGCCAGTACGATCGACATCAGCGATAAGCTCCTGGACGCAGATCCTTTCGAAGATTTTTACCTGCGTGTTGTTGACGACGTGCTTCGCGGTGAGGTCCCCACTACATTTTTCGAAGCAGAGCTGATCCGTCGGTATGAAGTGCCTCGCGGACAACTCATCAAAGTATTGAATCGGCTGGCGAACGAAGCCATGATCGAGCGCAAGCCTGGCCAGGGTTGGGAGATCAACAACTTCCTCCATGACTCGAACGCCCACATTCAAAGCTATCGGTTTCGCATGGCGATTGAGCCCGCAGCCATACTTGAGCCGGGATACAAGGTCGACGAGGTCGCGTTTGCAAAGGCCAGACAAGTTCAGCAAGAGTTGCTTGACGGCGATATTTTCAAACTTTCCCGCTCCCAGCTTTTCCAGATCGGAGCGCAACTGCATGAGCTGATTGTTCGCTGCTCGGGCAATGCTTTTTTTCTGGAAGCCATCCGGCGTCAGAACCAACTGCGACGTTTTATGGGCTACAAAGCCAACGTCGATAGAACTCGACTGATCAGTCAATGTCAGGAGCATATTCATTTGCTCGATCTCATCCAGTCGGGCCGACGCCTTGAAGCCGCTGACTTCCTGCGCAACCACCTGGACATCGTAGGCCGCCTCAAGACAGCCAAAGAAGCCAAGGATGAGCTTGAGCAACAGAAAATCATCGAAGGCTCAGTGTCGACTTAGTTGGCAGGAACAGGTTCGTTGAGAATTACTACGCCATCGTCGTCCCCATAGAGACGATCACCATTGGCGATTGTCTGCCCTGCAAAGGTCACGGGATCGCCCACTTGCCCTTCAAAACGCTTGACCGACTTGCGCGGTGATGCCCCCAAGGCTTTGATCGCGATAGGCAGCTTTTCAAGCACCGCCCGATCGCGGACGTAACCGAAAATAAGCACACCCGCCCAACCGTTCCTCACCAAATCCTCAGCAATGATATCCCCCAGTAACGCGCAGCGATCGCTTGCCCCGCCATCTACCACCAAGACCTTACCTACTCCGGATTCTGCGCTCAGCTCCTTGATACGGGAGTTATCTTCAAAGCATTTAACGGTCACCGCCTCCCCAGTGAAATCCTTCCTGCCACCCAGATCCTGGAATAGCGGCGCAAGAACCCGCGCCTTGTCGCCGAATTCATCACACAGATCAGTCGTTTTAAAAGACATAAACACTCCAGGTTGCAGGGGTAAAAGCAATTTGTGAAAACAAAGGTTGCACAATCTGGATATTGATGCAATAAAATGCAATCTGTCAGGGCGCAATTTTGACGACCGGACACCGAAAACGCGATTCAGTCGCCAGACGGTAAAGGCTAGGCAACCGTCTTCATGTCATTGTATTTCGTCCTTACGTGGTACATAAAATTCTCGGGCACCGTACGGCCTGCCTCAGCTTCGAATAAAAAAAGTTAGGAGATTGTGATGCGTATTCTTGTTCTTCCCTGCGATGGTATCGGCCCGGAAATCGTCGAATCTTCGATGTCTGTCCTTCATGCAGTTAACAAAAAATTCAGCCTGGGTCTGACGTTCGACTATGACGACGTCGGCTTCAAAAGCCTCGAAAAGCACGGGACCACCCTACGCGACGAGATCCTGGAAAAGGCCAAGACCTACGACGGTATCATTCTGGGCACTCAATCTCATGCTGATTACCCGGTTCCTGAAAAAGGCGGTCGTAACGTATCCGCTGGCTTCCGTATCGGCCTCGATCTTTACGCTAACGTCCGCCCTGCACGCACTCGCCCTTTCCTGACTTCGAACATGAAAGAAGGCAAGACCATGGATCTGGTGATCATGCGTGAAGCCACCGAAGGCTTTTATCCAGACCGCAACATGAGCCGTGGCTGGGGCGAAGTTATGCCGAGCCCGGACATGGCACTGTCGACCCGCAAAATCACCCGTCATTGCAGCGAGCGTATTGCACGCCGCGCTTTCGAACTCGCGATGAAGCGAAACAAGAAGGTAACTGCGATCCACAAAGCTAACAGCTTTCACATGACAGATGGTTTGTTCCTGGAGGCTGTGCGTCACGTAGCCAAGGACTTCCCTGAAGTTCAACTGGACGATTTGCTGGTCGACGCCTCAACTGCTCACCTGGTGCGCAGCCCAGAGCGTTTCGATGTTCTGGTTGCGACCAACTTCTACGGTGACATCATCAGCGATCTGGCCAGCGAGCTGTCCGGTAGCCTCGGCCTGGCCGGTTCGATCATGGCCAGTGACGTGCACTGCGCCGCTCAGGCCCAGCACGGTTCGGCGCCGGATATCGCAGGCAAGGACATCGCTAACCCTGTATCGATGATCCTTTCCGTTGCCATGCTGCTGCAATGGATGGGTGAGCAGCGCAACAACTCCAACCTGGTGGCTGCTGCTGCCGAGATGGATCGTGCTATCGACGTTGTTCTGGAAAGCCCGGAAAAACGTACCCCTGATCTGGGCGGCAAGCTGGGCACCAAAGCGTTCGGCGAAGAAGTAGCCAAGGTCATCCTGGGCTAATTGAAAGAGGAGCAACGCTCGCGTTGCTCCTCTTTGCTTTATCCAGGCATTTCCATACCAACAAGAATTCAATATCCAATCATAGCGATCACTGATCGCCATGGTAGGAGCGGGAGGATTAGCAGTGACTAAATTGTTGCTGGGCTGCATCGCCGACGACTTTACCGGCGGCACCGATCTTGCCAGTACACTGGTGCGCGGCGGCATGCGCACGCTGCAGGTGATCGGCATTCCCAAAGAGCCTATCCCGGATGACATTGACGCGGTGGTTGTTGCACTCAAGACCCGCACGTTGCCGGCAGATGAAGCGGTCAGTGAATCGCTGGAGGCCTTGGAGTGGCTTAAAAAGATCGGATGTCGTCAGTATTTTTTCAAATACTGCTCGACCTTTGACTCCACCCCGAAAGGTAATATCGGCCCAGTAGCCGACGCGCTGATGGCGTCTCTGGGTGTCGACTTCGCCATCGCTTGCCCTGCCTTTCCCGACAACAAACGAACGGTCTATCAAGGACATCTGTTTGTCGGTGACGTACTGCTGAGCGAGTCGGGTATGCGTCATCACCCACTAACGCCCATGACGGATTCGAATCTGGTCAATGTGCTTCAGCAGCAGACCCGCAAGAAGGTCGGGCTCGTACCCCACAGCGCCGTCTCTAAAGGCAATGGTTTGCTCAAGAAAACTTTGGCGCAGGTCAAGGATTCCGGGTATTCCTACGCCATCGTCGACGCGGTAACCGATGATGATTTACGGGCAATTGCTGTCGTCATTCAGGATCACCTACTGGTCACGGGTGGCTCCGGGATTGCCTTGGGCCTGCCTGATAACTTTGGTCGCAAAGGCCTATTGATCGGTAGCGAAGCCGCCTCTGAGCTGCCGTCTGTTGGTGGTCTTAGTGCCGTGCTGTCCGGCAGTTGTTCGGTTGCCACAAACGCTCAAGTCGCGCACTGGCAGTCCACAAGACCGAGTTTTCAAATCGACCCACTTACGCTCGCCAAAGGCGAAGATCAGGTAACGCAGGCGTTGGAATGGGCAAAAAGCATCATTCAGAACGAGCCCGTACTGATTTACGGTAGCGCCAAGCCAGAGACAGTTAAAGCTGCTCAAGAACTGCTTGGCGTCGAAGCAGCGGGACAGATTGTTGAAGATGCACTTTCACGCATTGCGATTGGCCTGGTCGACTTGGGTGTAAGAAAGCTTGTCGTCGCCGGCGGCGAAACTTCGGGCGCAGTCGTGAAGGCGCTTAATGTGGAAGCACTTCGCATTGGGGCATCTATCGATCCTGGCGTGCCTTGGACAGTAGGTCTCAGAGATGTACCCATCGCGTTGGCGCTGAAGTCGGGTAATTTCGGAACCGTAGATTTCTTTGAGAAAGCATTGGGGCAAGTGCAATGAGCGAAACCAAGCTTCGCGAAGAAATTGTGCTGCTCGGTAAGTCAATGTATGACCGGGGACTGACCCACGGTGGCACAGGCAACATCAGTGCACGGGTCGACGATGGTTGGCTTCTGACGCCAACAGGATCCTCGCTGGGCAGGCTGGATCCGGCGCGACTGTCCAAACTCGACTGGAGCGGTCGCCATATCAGCGGCGACAAGCCGTCCAAAGAGGCGCTCCTGCATTTGGCGATGTATGAGGAGCGGCCAACCAGCGGTGCTGTCGTGCATCTGCACTCAACGCACTCTGTTGCTGTTTCGGTGTTGGACGGCCTTGATCCTGACGATTTGCTGCCGGCAATCACCGCGTATTACGCAATGCGCGTAGGCAAGCTTCCACTCGTTCCGTACTACGCTCCAGGTGATCCGGCATTGGCTGACGCAGTGCGTTCTTTCTCCGGGAAACACCATGCAATGCTATTGGCACATCACGGGCCAGTGGTAGCGGGCTCTGACTTGAGCGCCGCCGTGGACGCTACCGAGGAGCTGGAAGCTACTGCGCAGCTATTTCTGCTGATTTTCCAACATAAATTCAAGACGCTGACACCCGAGCAGATTGCTGATCTGCAACGGCGGTACGCACAGCGCTAAGCGAGACGAAAAATGCGCCACGACCTGCTGAGCCTGGAAATATTCATGGCGGTTGCTGAGCAGAGAAACCTTACCAGGGCAGCCGAACGCTGCCATCTGGCGACTTCTGCTGTCAGCAAACGGATCAGCGAGCTGGAAGCCAAGGTCGGGGCGAGTTTGTTTGTCAGGTACCCACGCGGGATGGAGCTAACCCCGGCGGGTCAGTCATTAAGGCATTACACCGTACAATTGATGGAAACACTGGGGAAAATGGATTCTGAGCTGGGTGAATACGGCTCCGGTACCAAAGGCCATATCCGCTTGCACGCTATTACCTCAGCACTGGCGCAGCACCTGACTCTGGATATCAGTCGCTTCCTGAACAGTTATCCAGAGATCAAGTTCGACATTGAGGAACGGGTTGGTGCAGCCATCGTGAGAGCTGTGGCAGACGGTCGCGCTGATCTTGGGATCATCGCGGAGCAGACACCCGCGATGGGGCTCGATTCGATCGCTTACCGTGCTGATGAACTTGTTGTCGCGGTGTCCGACACACACCCATTGGCTGAATTCACAGGTGTCAGCTTCGAACGAGCATTGTCGTACGAGTTTATCGGCCCCCATCAGGAAAGCTCCGTCCACAACCTGCTTTCTGAGCATGCCAGTAAGCTTGGTACATCAGTGCGGCAGCGAATTCGCGTCACCAGTTTTGAATGCATGTGCCAGATGGCCTCGGCAAATCTGGGCATTTGTATCCTGCCTCGTGATGTTCTGCGGCGATATCTCAAGCCACTGCATCTGCATGCCATCACCCTGGAAGAACCTTGGGCGCACCGGCAACTGAACATCGTGTCTCGAAACTTTGAAGCATTGGCACCCACGGTGAAAGCGTTTGTAGGGCACCTGACGGCTTAACGTTCACATGAGGAGAACGCCTCCTTCTTGAAGGATCAATTTTCGCAGAGGGGGCCGTTGCTTAGGATCACTGTATCAATCGGTGCCAAGCATCTCCGACTCACGAACGCCAGTTGCAGGTCATATGATTTCAGCCATCGACCCACGGTTTCTCAATCATCTCCACATAGGTGAGCTCGAGTACGCCTTTGTTGATCTCAAAAAAGTCGTTTCAGCGGACAAGCTCATCACTCTTCCCTATTCGCTGCGGATTTTGCTGGAGAACGTCGCACGCTGCTCACCAGGCTCGTTGCCAGACTTCCTGGAGTGCCTGGATACTCAACGAACAGACTGCGAAGTGCCTTTTTTTCCAAATCGTCTAATGTTTCACGACACCACGTGCTTGCCTGCACTGGCGGATTTCGCCGGTATGCGAGACATGGTCAGTGAGATGGGCGGAACATCAGCCACGATGAATCCGATGATTCCCGCAGTGCTGACCATCGACCACTCCGTCATCGTGGAAAGCTATGCAGAGGCAGATTCGGTAGAACGCAATTTGGACATCGACTATCGCCGAAATTCTGAGCGCTATCGCTTCATCAAATGGGCACAGGAGAGCCTGGACAACTTCAAGGTAGTGCCGCCTGGCACCGGCATCATCCACCAAGTGAACATGGAATCGCTGGGTAGGGTTGTCTGGGAAAGCAGCACTACTGATGGCGAGCCATTGCTGCACCCTGATGACATGGTCGCGACCGATAGCCACACACCCATGATCAACGCGATCGGTATTCTCGGTTGGGGCGTCGGCGGACTTGAGGGCCAGGCAGCCATGCTCGGAGAACCTGTTCCTATCAGCTTCCCCGAGGTCATAGGCATCCGTCTGACCAACCGCTTGCGCCCAGGTGTCACCGCCACTGACCTGGCACTGCGCGTCACCCAAATCCTGCGCGCACGGGGCGTGGTTGGTAAATTCGTCGAGTTCTGCGGGCCGGGGTTATCAGGACTGAGTTGGGCCGCTCGTGGAACGCTCTCAAATATGGCGCCAGAGTACGGGGCGACCGTAGTATTTTTCCCATTCGATGATACGACGATGCAATACATGCGTCTGACCGGACGCGACGATGACGCCCTGGCAAAAATTGACGCTTACCTGCCTCTTCAAGCGCTATGGCGTCATGACAGCGATCCTGAGCCGCAATTCACGGAAGTGATCGAGCTAGACCTGAACGCTATCGAGTTGAGCGTTGCAGGCCCGCATCAACCGCATCAATGGCGCAAACTCTCAGATGCAGCGCTCTCATTCCGCCAGGACATCATGGGAGAAGGTGCCGATGTGATAGCAACTACCGCCGACGAGAACGCCACTTTCTTCGAACCGTCTTTTGGCGAGGCTGTAAGCCATGGCGTGATCTCGATCGCCGCTATTACCAGCTGCACAAATACTGCCAACCCCAGCCAGATGGTTCAGGCGGGTCTGTTTGCGCGCAATGCTCGGGCTCGTGGCTTGCAGCGTAAACCTTGGGTAAAAACGTCTTTGTCACCTGGCTCGCAGGTAGTCGCCGACTACCTCGAAAACGCAGATTTGATGGCTGATTTCTCAGCGCTGGGATTCGATCTGGCCGGCTTTGGTTGCATGACCTGTATCGGTAACTCCGGCAAGCTGGAACCGCACATGGAAACGTTCGCCGATGAAGGCCTCAAGACCGTTGTGGTGCTTTCTGGAAACCGCAACTTTGAAGGTCGGGTCAATCCGAAAGTCCAGATCGGCTACCTGGCATCACCTGCTTTGGTTGTCGCCTATGCAATCGCGGGCACGATAAACACTGATATCCAGCATCAACCCTTGGGCAAAGATCCTGACGGTAACGATGTGTTTCTACATGAGCTAATGCCGCATGACGACCAGGTGAACGCACTGGTCAAGTGCACCGTATTGCCGGAGCTGTTTCGCAGACGCAATGCGACACTTTGGAACGGCACTCATCATTGGCAACAACTGTCAGCGGTTGGCAGTGTCCAGTTTCCATGGGATCCGGCATCTACCTACCTGCGCCGCCCCATTTATCTTCAAGGCGTCAGCGCACTGCCCGCTGAATCGCTGACCATCACAGGCGCTCGCCCTCTGATGGTGCTGGGCGATAACGTGACCACCGACCACATCTCCCCTGCGAGTGCGATCCCTAGCGAAAGCCAGGCTGGGCAGTGGCTACTTCATCGTGGTGAGGCAGCTGACGATCTAAACCAATACTCGACTCGACGCAGCAACCACGAAGTGATGATGCGTGGAGCTTTCGTTAACCGGGCGGTGAAAAATCAATTGCTGCTGGAACAGCCTGCCGCAGGTGGCTGGGCAAAAAACATCTCCGGTGAGGTCATGCGCGTTTACGACGCAGCGCTAACTTATGTCGAAAACAAGATCCCACTGCTGATATTCGCAGGCTTCAACTACGGAGCGGGTTCAAGCAGGGACTGGGCGGCAAAGGCTCAGGCGACCCTAGGGGTGAAAGCGGTGGTGGCTCGAAGCTTCGAACGAATCCACCGCAGTAACCTCATTGGCATGGGTGTGTTCCCGATCGAATTCAACGCAGGCCAAAGCGCAGCCGACCTCTCGCTCGATGGATCTGAGCAGTTTGACCTGAATGGACTGGACAGCTTGACCGTAGGGGTCAACTCAATTCGGTTGCTCATCACAAGAAATGGCCAGCAGTGCCCATTCGAGCTCGTCCTGAAGATCGATTCAAGCCAGGAAATTCTGTACCTGCGCCAAGGCGGCATTCTTCCTTACGTAGTCAGAAAAGTCGTTTCCAACACGAAAAAATCTGTGGAGAGCTGCGCATGAACACCACCGAAATCTGTGACCAGTTGAAAGAGCGCGCTCAGTTTCTTCCACCGCGTTTTAAAAGCTTTGGGGGACGGCATCAGTTCAGGGGCGAGGCGGTCACTATCAAGTGCTACGAAGACAGCTCAAGGATCAAGGAAGCCATCGCCACAGATGGGCGCGGCAAAGTGCTAGTCGTCGACGCAGGCGGCAGCGAACGTTGTGCCGTGTTCGGTGACATGAGCGCTCAGATAGCGATAGATAACGGTTGGGAAGGGATCGTCATTAATGGGTGTTTGCGCGACGTCAGACGCATCGCTGCGATGGATATCGGCGTTCGAGCATTGGGGGCTGTACCCAAAGGCTCTAACCGACAAGGTCAAGGCCTTTGCGGGATTGCGGTCACACTCGCCCACATTACTGTTCAGCCCGGTGACCTGATCGTCGCCGACGAAGATGGTTTGCTTGTCTTAACAGCATCAGACGCGAGTTTGATCGCCTGACTTTTTAACTCGGAGCTGTGTATGTACGCATACGTTGGATGCCGCACAACGCGAGAAAGAAACGCTCGCGGGGATGGAATCAATGTTTACAAGGTTGATCAGGCGACAGGATCACTTGCCCACATTCAGCTCGTGGACAGGCTGACCAACCCCTCCTTCCTGACTTTGAGCAAGAACCAGAATTTTCTGTACTGCGTGCATGGGGATCGCGAAGAAGCCAGCGCGTTCTCGATCAACCAAGATGGGTCTTTGTCGTTACTGAACACCGTTACGACGGGAGGCCTCAACCCGGTTCACTTGGCTATTGACCCCGAAAATCGCTTTCTGGTGGTCAGCAACCATTCAAGCGGCTCACTCGCAGTGATCGAGATCCAGACCGACGGGAAACTCGGCGAGCTTGTTCAATGCACGATTATGGAAGGGCCAATAGGGCCCCATCGCATAGAACAAAACCATGCGAAGCCCCATTTCAACCCATTTGATCCGAGCGGGCGCTTTATCATCGTTCCGGACAAAGGGCTGGACAGGGTTTTTAGCTTCGAGTTCGACTCCACCAGCGGCACATTCATACCAGCCAGCGTGCCCTATGTAGTAAGCCGTGAAGGTGCCGGGCCACGGCATATTGCATTTCACCCGACCCTGCCACTTGCCTACGCTATTAACGAACTGGATTCGACCGCCACCACTTACGGGTTCGACAGTGCAACCGGGGGGCTGACTGCATTACAGGTGCTCTCATCGCTGCCAGAGAGTTTCGTCGGCACCAGCCGGGCTGCTGAGATTGAAGTGGATAAAGCTGGTCTGTTTCTTTACGCGTCCAATCGGGGCTACGACAGTATTGCGCTGTTCTCTATCAATCAACAGAACGGGTTGCTCACCTTTGTCGAAGCATTCCCTACTGGCGGTCAGACGCCCCGCTTCTTTGCGCTAAGTCCGTCAGGCCAGTTCCTGTATGCGGCGAACGAGGATACCGACACCATCATCACATTCTCGGTCGATCCCGCAACTGGGCGCCTGAGCCAGACAGGGCACATTGTGGAAACAGGCAGTCCGGTATGTATGGTGTTCGCTGACCGTCGCGATTTTGCCTAATGAAATTATTTCTAAAGGGATTTAGCACGTGGTGGGGAACGCCCGTCTTGGGCATATGCGGTGCGATGCTTGCGACCTGGTTGCATTGGCCGTTGCCGTGGATAATCGGCTCGATGCTGGCCATCATCCTGGTGCGGTGCATCGGCTGGCATGTTAGCGAAATCCCAAAAGGAAGAATTTCCGGCCAATGGATGATCGCAACATCCATCGGCCTGCATTTCACACCTCTGGTACTGGACGAGATCATCCAACGCTTTCCCATGATGCTGTTTGTGGCCTTCCTTACACTAGGGATCGCACTCGTGGGTATCAGCTTCATGCATCGCCGTGGAATGGATCTGACTACCGCCTATTTCGCATTCATGCCGGCAAATTTTGCGGAGATGATCCAGCTAGGAATCCGGCATGAGGCTGATGTAGGGAAAATCGCTGCAGCCCACAGCGTCAGGCTGGTACTAATCGTTCTGTGCGTGCCGCCTACCATGTTTTATCTAGCGCACATTTTGCCCAACGCGTCCTATGCCAGGCTGCCAACAGATTGGCGCTGGCTGGCTCCGATGCTCTTGGGAGGGGCGCTGGTGGCCATGACCTGGAAGCGCCTCGGCTGGCCAAACCCCTGGATGTTTGGCCCAATGGCGCTGTGTGCGATCTGTACGGCGCTGTTTGATCTGCAGATGGCGTTACCGGTGGAACTGAGCCATTACGGACAACTGATGATCGGCTGCGCATTGGGCATCCATTTTGACCGGCAGTTCTTCAAGTCAGCCCCGACTTACCTGCTGAAGGTGGCCGCCTTTACGCTGTCGATGATTGGCTTTACCGTCCTGGTGGCGTGGCTCTTGAGCCACATCATCGGTCTACCGACCTCCACACTTGCGCTGGGCATGATGCCGGGCAGCAGCACAGAGATGTACCTCACCGCAGAGGCTTTGCATTTGGCGGTAGGATTGGTGACGGCGATGCAGATCATGCGGTTGATCGTGGTGATGCTGTTTGCTGAGCCAATTCATAACTGCTGGGTAAAGCGGCGCTCCTCACAGGAACAGAAGGTCGACTGAAGGTATTGGTGTAGGGTTGCTCGACCTTAGTCGAAAGGCCCTACACGACCATTAGGCATTTTCGGTGGAGGTCTGATCTTCAACCCGCAACTTAAGAATCGGCGACTTGCGAGCAAACGACCCACTGAGGTGACGCTTCATCAAATGTGCCGCGTCCAGGTTGTTGCCCTGCTCCACCAGCTCGATCATCTGAATATGCTCGGTACACTGCTTGTAAAGGCGCTTGCGGTCGATCATTGAGCGGTACTCCAGCAGACGACGCATGTTGTTCATCTGTTTGAGGATCATCAGGTAAAGCGGATTCCCGGAGAGTTTGATGAACTCTTCATGAAAGCGGATACCGTTTTTGAGCAGCACATCAGCTGGCAGCGTATCAATCCCACCGTCCAGCATGTCCTGCTGTTCCTTCTTCAGGCGACGCAGGACTTCCATGTCATGCTGGTAGGTCGACTCAAGTAATGCTGCTGGCTCGATGAGCGACCTGACCTTGTAAATTTGCTCCAGCGTTTCTGGAGTCTTCGCAACATCCAGGAAGCGCCAGCCGTATCCAGGCTTAGGCTCTACCCAACCCACCTTGGCGGCCCGGTTGAGAATATCGATTACTTGCACCTTGGTCAGGCCGTATCGGTTACGCAAGAACTGCTCGGTCACTTCCTGAGGAATCAGATTGTTCAGCCAATCTTCGGAGAGCCGGTAATACTCCTCAGGTTCTTCGAGTGATCGCACCTCGTCATTGAGTGCAATGACTTCATGCGCCCGCTCCAGGACGAAGAAACCCCGGTTGGCAAATTGCTCCAAGTAGCCATCATTCGCAAGCGTGACCAAGGCCTCACGGGCCGGAGACCGGGACACTTTGAATTCATCAGCCACTTTCTGGGCGCTCATGTGCGCACCCACTTCAAGTTCTTTGACCTGAATTTTCTGGCGGATTTCTGCGACGATCCTTTGTACTAGAGCGCTTGAAGCCATTCTTCACTCACTGACTTGTTAAAAACTTGAACGATGATCCTTCGCTGGCGTGGCCAGTGCTGCCGGAGTATAAGTCCAGCGAAGGGTTCCTGGCGCATTTTCAGATCTGGAAGTGCCTAACCATGGTGTTGAGCTCTGAAGCCAGATTGGCCAATGACTGCGAAGCTGCCGTGGTTTGACGCGAGCCTTCGGAAGACTGAATCGAAAGCTCTCTGATATTGAGCAGATTCTGATCCACTGAGCGAGCCACATGCGCCTGTTCTTCAGCCGCAGTGGTGATCACCAGATTTCGGTCATTGATCTCATCATTCGCCGAGACAATCTCTTCCAGCGCAACTTTGGCTAACTCCGCAAGCTCCAGGGTCTGGTGAGTCATGTTACTGCTGGTTTGCATGGTACCAACCACGTCAGCAGTGCCTTTCTGGATACTACCAATCATTTCCTCGATTTCACGGGTCGATTGAGCTGTCCGGTGAGCCAACGCCCGTACTTCATCAGCAACTACTGCAAACCCCCTGCCCGCCTCGCCCGCCCGTGCAGCCTCAATGGCGGCATTGAGTGCGAGCAAATTGGTCTGTTCAGCAATTGTACGTATGACATCAAGCACCTTGCCAATGCCTTGAGCCTGATCGGCAAGCCCACCTACCTGCTCGGAGCTTATGGCTACACCGTGAGTCAGGCCCTGGATTGCAGACAACGCCTCCATCATTCGCTGCTGCCCTTTCAGAGCAATCGCCCGGGACTCTTGCGATAGGTCAGACGTTGATGAAGCGTTCCTCGCGACCTCTTCAATCGCGGCGGTCATCTCCGTGACAGCCGTAGCTGCCTGCTCAATCTCACCGTGCTGCTGTTGCAGATCCCGGCTCCCCTCAACCGTTACCGCGTTTAGCTCTTCGGCGGCAGATGCCAACTGCGTGGAAGAGCCCGTAATTTGTTTGAGAGTAGTAAGCAGGCTGCCCTGCATGGTGGCCAGCGCTGCAAGCAAGCGGCTCGCCTCGTCGTTTCCTTCGGGATTGATCGGCTTGGTCAGATCGCCCTTTGCGATAGTTTCGGCCACCTGCACTGCAGCCATGATGGGCAATGTGATACTACGGGTGAGCAACCACGCCACTAGTATCGTGCCGATGCCCACCAGCAAGATAACCAGGCTAATGCCTTGCACGGCCTTCGAGTAGGCCCTGTCAGAGTGCTGACCCGCAAGTTCGGCACCCTCATTTGCCCGATCAATCAGGTCGTCAAAGTTTTTGGTCATCTGATCGTAAGAGTCTCGAATCGTCATCAGATAAGCGCGTGCACGGGTTTTATCCCCCTGACGTGAAAGCCTTAGCAACTCAAGATGATTTTTGGCATACGTTTCCAGGCTACGGTTAAACGCCTCCAATCGGTTTTTATCATCATCTGTCGTCAACAGATTTGCATAGGTCGCCATCTGCTCACGCACACTCTTCAAACGCCCAGCGGTCTTTTCCTCGTAAGACTGCATCTCATCATCAGTGGTCGACAGAATGTGCTGCATGGAACCCATTCGGTAACGGTTCAATGATGCATTGGAGGCCCCCAACGCTCGGACACGCTGCATCCAATTGTCCTGGATATCGGCGGCTTGCACCTGGACATCTCGAATCTGCTTCAGCGCGAACAACCCGAGGAACACGCTCAGCAATGCGATGGCTGCGAATCCTATAAACGCCCGGGGAGCAATCCGAATCTTCCTCATCAACATTGGAAGAGCCCCTTGGCGAACGAAATGAGCGAGGACAGAACCTCGGTAAAAAATTGCTGAGACTGAGAGATTTCCCGGTGCCCGGTACCACAGAGCTTTTCAGTTGGCATGTTTTGTTTACCAGCGTTGGAAGTGGGTGCGCTTGGCGGTTAAGCCGCGATTTCTTGTTATGCGTTCGAACCTCAACCTCTTGCTGCCGCGTGCAGTAACGCCCCTTCGAGCGCGAGGGCTGCAGTCGAACAGCACCGGCGATTCAGTCAGATCTGGAAAGCCAGCTGACACTACCAAAATAATATTGCATTTTAACGCTACAATGTGCGAATCTTTTTGAACCCACACATCATTGATTCGGCCAAAAGACGAGCTACTTTAGCGCATAAAATCAAGATAAATTAGAGTAAAAAGGCCGTAAAACGGGTTTTCGAAACGCATTGAAACGCGTCGAACTGGCTTTCAGCCAACAAATAGAATCTGGTTATTTACGCGTAAAAATCCATTTTGCACCATTACCTACAAAATTCCTCAAGGAACCCCGTAATGCAGAGAAGAACCAAGATCGTTGCCACCCTCGGCCCCGCCACCGAAACCAGGGAGGCCATCGAGGGGCTGATCAAGGCCGGTGTTGATGTAGTGCGTCTTAATTTCTCCCATGGAAGCGCTGAAGATCACATTGCCCGGGCAACTCTGGTACGGGAGCTGGCCGCAAAGAATGGACGCTTTGTGGCCGTGCTGGCTGACTTGCAAGGCCCGAAGATTCGTATCGCCCGGTTTGCAGAAGGTAAGGTGGTCATTCAAAAAGGACAGCAGTTCGTGCTGGATGCCTCCCTGGACAAAAATGCTGGTGATCATCACCGAGTGGGGATCGACTACGAAGCACTGATCACTGACAGCCGTCCGGATGACATCCTTCTGCTGGACGATGGACGAATTGAGCTCAAAGTTCTTCGCGTTGAAGAAACCAAGTTGCAGTGCGAGGTCATCGTCGGCGGCCCCCTCTCTAATAACAAGGGCATCAACCGCAAGGGAGGCGGCCTTTCGGCGTCGGCGCTGACAGAAAAGGATCGCGTCGACATTAAGACCGCTGCGACCATGAAGGTCGACTATCTCGCAGTGTCCTTCCCACGGGATGCAGCAGACATCCACCTGGCTCGCCAGCTATTACATGAAGCGGGCGGCGAGGCCGGACTGGTCGCCAAAATTGAGCGCGCAGAAACCGTCAACGATGTGAGCATCCTTGATGCAATCATCGAAGCGTCAGAAGCGGTGATGGTGGCACGCGGGGATCTGGGGGTCGAAATTGGTGATGCCGAACTGGTTGCCGTGCAAAAGCTGATCATTGATCGAGCTCGCGCACTCAATCGCGTTGTGATCACCGCGACCCAAATGATGGAAACCATGATCACTCAGTCGATGCCGACTCGCGCGGAAGTGTTCGATGTGGCAAACGCCGTGCTCGATGGCACTGATGCGGTCATGCTTTCTGCAGAGACAGCAGCTGGTGCCTACCCTGTTGAAACCGTTGATGCTATGCATCGGGTGATCATGGGCGCAGAAAAGCATCCATTGGCACACCGATCAAAGCACCGCGTTGATGAGGTCTTTCACAAGATTGACGAATCGGTCGCGATGTCTGCCATGTACGCCGCCAACCACCTGCACGGTGTCAAAGCGATCATCTGCATGACTGAAAGTGGCGATACGCCTCGACTGATGTCGCGTATTCGCTCACACCTGCCCATCTTCGCCTTTTCGAGAAATACCCGCACTCAGAACCGGGTCACGATGTTTCGCGGCGTCACGACCATCCCGTTCGACTCCGACGACTATCCCAACGAGGAAGTTAATCACCGCGCCGTAGATGAGCTAGTGCGTCGAGGGGTTGTGGCTGATGGCGATCACGTATTGATTACGAAAGGTGATTACGCCAACGCCCAAGGCGGGACGAACTCACTCCGGGTAGTCCGGGTCGGCGAAGCGATTCGCTGAGGAGCATCACTATGCAGAGCACGAATAACGCTAAAGGTGAAGCGACCGAAAACTGGCCACGCGACTTCGACATCCGCGCTCAGTACGCGGAACAGCAAGAGCTGCAGATCGATGACGTCTCGCCAACCGTTGCTGTCACCGTCCAGCAAGATACCCCTTTGCAAGGTAATCATAAAAATGACTAACAAAAGCATGATCGTAAATGTCGTCGCTCATGAAATCCTGGACTCGCGCGGCAACCCAACCGTCGAGGCCGTAGTGACATTGGCGGGCGGTATCAAAGCAACAGCAAGCGTACCGTCGGGTGCTTCTACTGGGTCTCGCGAAGCGCTGGAGCTGCGCGATGGCGGCATACGTTACAAAGGTAAAGGCGTTCTCAAGGCCGTTGCCAATGTGAACACCGCCATTCGAGATGAGATCGTCGGCATGGACGCTCTCAACCAGCGGGCAATTGATGCCGCGATGATAGAGCTCGACGGTACGGACAGTAAACGCAATCTGGGCGCCAACGCGGTTCTGGCCGTGTCTCTAGCAACTGCCAAAGCCGCTGCTGAGTACAAATCGATCCCGCTTTACCAGCACCTTGCTGCGCTGTACGGCCAGGCTGGTCGCTTCAGCATGCCAGTCCCCATGATGAACATCATCAATGGTGGCGAACACGCTGATAACAACGTCGACATTCAAGAGTTCATGATTCAGCCGGTTGGCGCACCATCGTTCAAAGAAGCACTGCGCATTGGCGCCGAAATTTTCCACACCCTCAAGCAAGTGCTGACAGAACGCGGGCTTAGTACCGCCGTGGGTGATGAAGGAGGATTTGCTCCTTCGCTGAGCTCGAACGAAGAAGCGTTGGTGGTCATCAAAGAAGCCGTCGAACGCGCCGGCTACGAGCTGGGTAAAGACATCACCATGGCGCTGGATTGCGCCGCATCCGAATTCTACAAAGATGGCAAATACGTACTGGCTGGTGAGGGCAAATCTTTCGACTCCGAAGGTTTCGCAGACTATCTGGCATCGCTATGTGACAAGTACCCAATTATCTCGATAGAAGACGGCATGGACGAGAGCGACTGGGTAGGCTGGGCTGCGCTGACCAAAAAGCTGGGTTCACGGGTTCAACTGGTTGGTGACGATCTGTTTGTCACCAACACCTCCATCCTGCGCGAAGGCATCGAGAAAGGCATCGCTAACTCGATCCTGATCAAGTTCAACCAGATTGGGAGCCTCAGCGAAACACTGGACGCTATCCGCATGGCGCAGGACGCGGGTTATACCGCCGTGATTTCTCACCGCTCGGGCGAAACAGAAGATACGACTATCGCCGATCTTGCAGTAGCGACCTGCGCAGGTCAGATCAAGACAGGCTCCCTTTGCCGCTCCGACCGCGTCGGTAAATACAACCGTCTGCTTCGTATCGAGGCAGCGCTTCAGGAGTCTGCCCCCTACAGCGCTGAGCCACTGCTCAAGCGCAACGCATAGGAGGCCTTCCATGAAGCCTAATCTTGTCATTGGCAACTGGAAAATGAACGGCGACCAGCAGACCAATGAGGTGCTCCTCAGAAACGTCCTGGCCAGCCAGACAAACGAAGGCCACCTTGAGGTTGCGATTTGTCCACCGTTCCCCTACCTGGCATCGGTAGCAGCGCACCTTCAAGACACCAACGTCGTACTCGGCGCTCAAAATTTGAGCCCCGCGACCCACGGGGCATTCACAGGTGAGGTCAGCGCCTCAATGCTTCGCGATATCGGTTGTCGCTATGTGCTTGTTGGCCACTCTGAGCGCAGAGCGTTGTTTGGAGAAACCAATGAAGTGGTCGCCCAAAAGTTTGCAGCGGCGATAGAGCAAGGACTCATTCCTGTGCTTTGCGTAGGAGAAACACTGGATGAACGCCGCGCAGGAATCACCAATAGCGTGGTGACAACCCAGATGACTGCCGTCATCAAGCATGCAGGGATTGAGAAACTGACGCGCGGCGTGATTGCTTACGAACCCGTCTGGGCAATTGGCACCGGCGAAACCGCATCCCCTGAACAAGCCCAGGCAGTGCATCAGCATATCAGAGGTGTGATTGGTAGCTTCAACAAGCAGGCAGCCATCGATCTTCAGATTCTTTACGGCGGTAGTGTCAAGGCAGATAACGCAAAAGCCCTTTTCTCACAGCCCGACATTGATGGTGGACTGATTGGTGGTGCATCACTGGATGCCGCCTCGTTCATCGCCATCTGCAATGCCGCAAGAATAAATCCAAGAGGTACAGCATGAGCACCACAGGCCTTCTCGAAAATGTGTTCCCTTCAGCCTCAGACATTCCAGAACAGTATCGTCTCGGCGAAATAATTGAGCAGCGTGAATACCTGGTCAATGGTGCCCTGCAGACGTGGCACGGCCCGCTGGGCTCCGTACGCAGCCCGGTATTCCTGAGTACACGAAGCGGCGATGAGCCCGTTGTACTCGGTAGCACTCCGCAACTGGATGCCGAGACCGCACTGGTCGCCCTTGATGCAGCGGTGAAAGCATACGATAACGGCCACGGCGCATGGCCACTGATGCGAGTTGCCGAACGCATCCAGCACGTTGAAGCCTTCCTGGCCCGCATGCGCGTTCAGCGCGAAGCGGTCGTGAAGCTTTTGATGTGGGAAATCGGCAAAAACCTCAAGGACTCGGAGAAAGAGTTTGACCGCACGTGTGACTACATTGTCGACACTATCAATGCGCTGAAAAAGCTTGATCGACGCTCAAGTCGGTTCGAGCTTGAACAAGATACGCTGGGGCAGATCCGCCGTGTACCAATGGGCGTAACACTGTGCATGGGTCCCTACAACTATCCGCTCAATGAAACGTTCACTACGTTGATTCCCGCGCTGATCATGGGCAACACCGTGGTATTCAAACCCGCGAAATTCGGCGTCTTGCTGATTCGCCCATTGCTGGAAGCATTCCGCGACAGCTTCCCCGCTGGCGTCATCAACGTAATCTACGGCAGCGGACGCGAAACGGTCAGCGCGCTGATGGCCAGCGGCAAGGTCGATATTTTCGCTTTCATTGGCACCAACAAAGGTGCGAGCGCACTCAAAAAACTGCATCCAAAACCTTACCGCCTGCGCGCTGTATTGGGTCTGGACGCCAAAAACCCAGGCATCGTACTGCCGGAAGTCGACCTTGACAACGCCGTCAGCGAAGCGGTGACCGGCTCCTTATCGTTTAACGGCCAACGTTGCACTGCGCTGAAAATCCTGTTCGTTCATGAGGATGTCGCCGACGCGTTCGTGTCAAAATTCAACAGCAAAGTGGCAGCGCTCAAACCTGGCATGCCTTGGGAGTCCGGCGTTTCGCTGACACCCGTGCCGGAACCAGGGAAAACGGATTACCTGACCGGCCTGGTTGAGGATGCTGTGGCAAAAGGCGCGAAGGTCGTAAACGAAGGCGGCGGCTCCACCCGTGAGTCTTTTTTCTACCCGGCCGTACTCTACCCGGTCTCTGCGGACATGCGCGTATACCAGGAAGAACAGTTCGGCCCGGTTATTCCAATCGTGCCCTACCGTGATCTCGAGACAGTGATTGACTACGTGCTGGACTCAGACTTCGGTCAGCAACTGAGCATTTTCGGCACCAATGCCGCTCAGGTTGGCCGACTGGTCGACGCCTTTGCCAACCAGGTCGGCCGCATCAACCTGAATGCACAGTGCCAACGTGGCCCGGACTCCTTCCCGTTCAACGGTCGCAAAAACTCTGCTGAAGGCACCCTGTCAGTCGACGACGCCTTGCGGGTATTTTCGATCCGCACACTGGTTGCGACCAAGTTCCAGGAAGGCAATAAGGCGCTTATCAGCGAGATTATCCGTAATCGGGAATCCAGCTTCCTGACCACCGATTACATTTTCTGAGTGGCTGAACGATGAGTGCTCGCACACTGATTATTCTGGATGGAGTGGGTTTGCGTGATGCGAAGGATTCCAATGCCTTCGCAGCGGCCCAAACACCAGTATTTGATGCTTTGCTCAAGCAGTATCCAAACGCTCGTATCGCAACTTCGGGCATGGCCGTTGGCCTGCCTGAAGGGCAAATGGGCAACTCTGAAGTTGGCCACATGAACCTGGGCGCAGGCCGTGTGGTATATCAGAGTTTCACACGGATCAATAAAGCGATCGTTGACGGTGATTTCGCCAACAACGAAGCGCTGAACACCTTGCTGACCGGCGTTCTAGAGAGAAAGGGCGCCGTGCATTTGCTGGGTTTGCTTTCACCTGGCGGCGTGCACAGCCATGTCGACCAAATCATTGCAACCTGCAAAATCCTTGTCGAAAAAGGGGTAAAGCGCTTTTTCGTCCATGCCTTTCTCGATGGCCGAGATACTCCGCCTCGCAGCGCACTTGAGGCTATCGAGTCACTTGAGCGTGAGCTTGCCAGCCTGGGCTCGGGCAGAATTGCGACAGTGGTCGGTCGGTACTACGCGATGGACAGGGATAACCGCTGGCAGCGGGTTGAAACAGCTTACAAGCTGGTCAGCTGCGGCGAAGCGGATTACCAGAGCGCTTGCGCATCTGATGCACTTCAAGCCGCTTACGAACGTGAAGAGTCAGATGAATTCGTCAAAGCGACTGTCATTGGCGACCCGGTGCGGATGGAACCCGCTGACGGCGTGATGTTTCTGAACTTCCGCCCTGATCGAGCACGGGAATTAAGCCAGGCGCTGATCAATACGACCTTCGATCATTTCGCCCGCCCAGTCACGATTGCCAAGGATCGCTTTCTGACGTTGACGCAGTATTCCCAAGACCTGGGAAGCTTGTGTGCATTCCCGCCAGAGTCGATTGACAACAGTCTTGGTGAGTACTTAGGCCAGTTGGGCAAGACTCAGCTGCGGATCGCCGAAACCGAGAAGTACGCCCACGTCACGTTCTTCTTCAACGGCGGTCGCGAACAGCCCTTCCCGGGAGAAGAGCGCATTTTGATTCCGTCGCCGACCGTCGCCTCCTACGACGAAAAGCCGGAAATGAGTGCACACGAGCTCACTGACCGATTGGTTGAATCGATTCGCGGCGGCGCCTTTGATCTGATCGTTTGTAACTACGCGAACGGCGACATGGTCGGGCATACCGGAGACTTTGACGCTGCAGTCAGAGCCGTCGAGACACTGGATGAATGCCTGCAACGCGTGATTGAGGCCACGCTTGAAAGTGGAGGCGAATGCCTGATTACGGCTGATCATGGAAACGTCGAACAGATGCTGGATCCTGACTCCGGTCAGCCCCACACCGCTCATACGTTAAACCCTGTCCCTCTGATTTACGTCAGTGACCGGGCACAGGATTGCCAACTGCGAGACGGCAGCCTCTGTGACATAGCACCCACCCTGCTGCACCTCATGAAACTAGCTATTCCCGTAGAGATGGAGGGCCAATCTCTGCTCCTCGACTGATTGACCGGTTGGCGACGTCAGGATATCGCCAGGCAGGCGATATTATTGGTCTTTATCCCTGTTTTCGATGTTGAAACACGGTCGTTGGCTCATTTGAGCGCTGGGCATAAGCGCTATGCTGACTGCCCCTTTTTCTTCCAGTTTTGGGCCCCACGCCCTTTTTTCTAACGTAAGAGCAAGAGACATACGCATTATGGAATGGCTTACAAATCCAGAAATATGGGTCGCGTTCTTTACCTTGACCATTCTTGAGATTGTTCTGGGTATCGACAACATCATCATGATCTCGATTCTGGTGAGCCGCATGCCAAAGTCGATGCAGCCCAGGACAAGGATTTTCGGCCTTGCCCTCGCAATGGTGACAAGGATCCTGCTGCTGCTATCGATCACCTGGATCATGAGACTGACGGCGGATCTTTTCCACGTACTCGGGGAAGGCATATCAGGTCGCGATCTCATACTGTTTTTCGGCGGCCTGTTCCTGATCTGGAAAAGCAGCACCGAAATTTATCAAGCCGAAGAAGGCGCAGAAGAAGACCCGGAGTTGCCTGGCAAAAAAGGTAGCGGCTTTCTCAGCACCCTCATTCAGATCGCAATTATCGACATCGTGTTCTCACTGGACTCAGTGATTACAGCAGTCGGTATGGTTTCTCACGTTCCAGTCATGATTGCAGCCATCATCGTTGCGGTTCTGTTCATGATGTTAGCGGCTGGGCCCATCAGCGATTTCATCGATAAACACCCGAGCCTGAAAATGCTAGCGTTGTCGTTTTTGATTGTCGTGGGTGTCGTGCTAATCGGTGAGGCACTCGATTTCCATATTCCGAAGGGATACGTCTACTTCGCGATGGGCTTCTCTCTGGCCGTCGAAGCGCTGAACATTCGACTGCGCACAGCGAGCCAGAGGAAAAAAGTGGAAGGTTAGTCGGTACGGGCAAGCCCTCACTGAGGGCTCGCCCGTGTCGGGAATGAAGCGTACTGATAACAAGGATAAAAAAATGAACAGTATGGAAATGAATCGCCGGGACTTTGTGAAAGCAATGACGGTGATTGCTGGTGTTGGTCTCGTCGGATCTCACGCCCCACTCACGAGGGCTGAAACGGCTTACCCTTTTAGCGCAGGGTCTGGTTTGCCTGCTCTGAAAGCCCCTCCTCTGGCGTGCGACTGCCACCATCATATCTATGACAGGGCTTACCCCTATGTCGATGATCGAAATCTGCCCACAGCAAGCGTTGCAGACTACCTGAAGCTACGATCCCGACTGGGACTGAGTCGTAGCGTAGCGATCCAGCCCTCGTCCTACGGCACGGACAATAGCTGTCTGGTAGCAGCCTTGGCACAACTTGGCTCATCGTCACGTGGCATTGCGGTCGTCGATGACAAGGTTGATCTTGCCGAATTGAAGAGACTGGATGCGGCCGGAATTCGTGGGCTTCGATTCAATCTGGGCGTGGCAAGTGTCACTACTCCCCAGATGATAAAGCCATTGGCGCACCGTATCGCAGATATGGGCTGGCATGTGGAGATTCATATGCGTGCCGATGAGTTGCTCGGCATGAAAGAAATACTGAGCGACCTGCCCGTCCAAATCGTTTTTGATCATTTTGGTCGAATCCCGCATCCCGCCGGAATTGATCACCCTGCCTACGCACTCATTGCGGAACTGGTGAGCCGGGATCGAGCCTGGGTGAAGATTTCAGGGGCGTATCAGGATTCAGTATTGGGTGGGCCGGCCTATGAGGACATCAAGTCACTCGCCCAGACCATGATCGAGCTTGCACCAAACAGAGTGATCTGGGGAACCGACTGGCCTCACCCCAGCCTGCAGACCAAACGCCAGGCCATGCCTGACGACGCCGGCATGATGGATTTGCTCAGTGTATGGACACGCAACGGGGAGGAAATCAGCAAAATCCTCGTTGAAAACCCGGCACGACTTTACCGGTTCTGATTCGCCTATCAGAGAGCTTGTTTGATCTATGCATCTGATCACCTGTTGAGTGACAGATGCAGCCTGGCGATTGTCGGGCTGTCTCTGGTGTTAGACGCCAGTCCGACTTTCTGCCGATTATCCCACCACCGCAGAAGCCACCATGAAGACGATATTCAGCGCCTTTTTTCTCGCTGCTGTTTTACCCACTGTTGCTCTGGCTGCAGGCAACCCAGCGTCACCAGCAACTCATCATGCAGAACTGCTGTACGCGAGCCTGGGGGAGAAAATCCTGGGCTACAGCATTGACCCAGACAACGCCTCTCTCACCTACTTGAGTGAAACCCTCGCGCCCGCCAACGTGCAGTTCGCAGTCAAAAATAATGCGGGTGATATTCTCTATGTAGTCTCCAGCAACGCCGGGAGTGGGACTCTCGGAGCCAAGGGTGACACCCATGTTCTGAACAGCTACAAAATCGATGCAGGGACGGGCGAGCTCAGGCAGTTCGGAACAGCAATCACGCTACCGGAACGGCCTATCAACTTGGGGTTGGATCACCAAAATCACTTCGCCGTCGTCGCCTACAACCAGTCCGCCACATTGAGTGTCCACCCCATTAAAGACGACGGTAGCGTCAGCCCTGCGGTTGCCCAGAATCAGGTACCCGAAGCAGGCATATTTACCCATCAGGTTACGTTCACGCCAGGTGACAAGACGGTGGTTGCGCTAGCACGCGGGAATGACGCAGTCGGGCAAGTGCCCGATCAGCCGGGCAGCATCAACACATTCAACATCGACGACCAGGGTCGGCTAGCAAAGCTGATGACCTCGGCCATCGACCCTGGCGTCGGCCCACGCCATTTGGCCTACCACCCTAGCCAGCCTTGGGTTTATGTATCCATGGAGCGCGGCAGCAAGCTCTACATGTATCCACTGGAAAGCAACGGCACCTTGGCTACAAGGCCGGCCTTTCATGTTGATACCCTTCAGGATAAAGCCAATCTTGAAACGCCGCGCCAACGGGGTGGCGTCATCCAGATCAATCACAACGGAAAATTTCTATACGTAACAAACCGGGCAGACGCGACGGTGGAGCAGGATGGTAAGCAAGTAAGTGCAGGTGGCGAGAACAACGTAGCGGTTTTCTCAATCGACCCGGCAACGGGTGAACCTAAACTGATCCAGATCATCGACGCCGAAGGCATCGAAGGCCGGACGATGAAGGTCGATCCATCGGGCAAACTGCTGGTTGTGGCGAATCAAAAGACGGTCTGGGTCAAGGATGGTGACTCGCTGAGGAAGATCCGTTCGAATCTGGCAATTTTCCGCATTCTAGAAGACGGAAAACTGGATTTCGTGCGTAAGTACGAAATGAACGATGAGAAGAAATCGCTGCTCTGGATGGACATTTAAACGCCCCCATCAAGCCTGGAGATACACAATGTTTGCCCAGGCTTGATGGTTATGACCATTAAGGTTGAGAAGCTAGCTCAGCGCGCTGGGTTTTCACCTGATCTTTCGATACTTGTCCCGCCGCATTACCCCACGTATTTCTCAGATACGTAGCCAATGCTGCAATCTGGGTATCATCAAGACGCCAACCAAAGGGTGGCATTGCCGGGCCTGTCGGCGCTGCATCTGTTGCCACCGCCTGAGTACCACGCAGGACAACCCGAAGAATGGTCGTAGGGTCTTCAGCCAATACCGACCCGGAGTTTTTCAGGGATGGGAAAAGCCTGGCAACTCCCTCTCCGTTACTCATGTGACACGCCGAGCAGTTATCAGCATAGGTAGCCTTGCCGGCCACCATACGCGGATCTTTTGCGTCCAATGGCTGCGGACGCTGTAGATCTGTCTTCTGATCCTTCAGGTAGTTGGCAATCGCAAGCAGAGTTCGAACCTCGTAACCGGTAATCCGACAATTAGAATTTATTTGAGAATCAGTGGCGCGCACCAGCAACTCAAGCCTTCTGATAAGGATCGACAGCGGATTTTTGTGGCTCTATTTTTATCTTTCTTTTCTCAGCAACTTAATACAAGCGCCATCATCCTTGCTGGCGTAACTTTCACTGGCACACAGACACCACTGGACAAGCCAAAGCCACTCAATCGGCAGGCCTCCCCGAATGGCCTGCCGTTTCGACGATGCAACCCGTTTATTTTCAGAAAATCGAAAGTGGATAATTGACGATCAATCGGTTCTCGTTGAAGCGCGTATTAGTCCCCCAATCACGACGCAGTGTCGAATTACGCCATTTGATGTTCAGGTTCTTGAACGGGCCGGACTGAAAAGCATAAGCAAGCTCACTCTCACGCCCCCACTCACTGGCGTCAGTCACGGTACCGACATGGACATCGGTGCCCTTGATGTAACGGTTCATGAGGGTCAGACCTGGTACGCCCAATGCTGCGAAGTTGTAGTCATGCCGCAGTTGCCAGGATCGCTCATTGGCATTCTCGTAGCTTGAATTGTAACTGTCATTGCCCAGCGAGCCACCCGACGTACCGTTGACTTTCATCCAGCCGTCCTGACCCGATACCTTTTGTAACCCGACATAGAAGGTATGTCCGCCGAGCCTGGCTGAGAACAATCCGTACCCGGTACGGTTATCAAGGTCTCCACTCAGGGAACGTCCTTCATCCTTACCGATGAACCATCCTGCGTTGACACCGAGTACCCAGTCGCCTACAGGCTGACTGTGAGTGAGCTGTAACAGTTGCTGGCGGTATATATCTTTGAGCTCAGCGCTCCAGAGGCCAAGCAGGGTACGTTTGTCATTGAACGTATATTCGCCGCCGACAAAGTTGAACCGGTCCGTCCTGCCCCCCGGTTTCTGGGCAAAGAACATGTCTTCCATGCTGGCGTCATTTCGCGGACTGTTGCCACGAAATTGCCCGCCATACAGGGTCACATTCTCGATTTCGCGAGAGGTAATCTGTGCGCCCTGGAACGTTTGAGGTAACGATCGACCGTCATCCGAGCGCAGGATCGGCAGGTTCGGCATCCACTCGCCAACCTTGAACTCAGTAGCAGAGATTCGTGCCTTGCCCGCAATGGCCAAGCGGCCGTAATCATCCGCCGGGCGACCATCGTCATGCACGGGTAGCAGTTGTGTTCCGCGCGTACCACGCCCGCCATCGAGCTTTATGGCGTACATACCAATAGCGTCGGCACCAAAACCCACGGTCCCCTGCGTGAAGCCTGACGTGTAATTCAGAATGAACGCCTGGCTCCACTCCTCGGCTTTACTTTGAGCGGCTGAATCACTAACGAAGTTTCGATTGATATAAAAATTACGCAGCGTCAGCATCGCAGTAGAGTCTTCGATAAAGCCAGTGTCAGCGGCCTGCACGCCCATTGCCGTGCCGAGTAATGGCAACACAAAGAACAGCGATGAGTGATTGTAAACAGTATCGAATGCACGGATTTTCATTGTTATTATTTCCATCACAGACAGTTTTTATGAGCACAGCCAAGCCGGCTGAAAACTCACGAATGAGATTCAGAACAAACGTTTCAATAAATTGACTCGTGCCCCTGAAACAACGAGTGTTTAAACAGTTCCAGAATCGCCCGTACCCACAACCCCCTGAGTCCGGGATGAGCCGGGCTGGCGTGCGGTAGCTGCAACGTCCAGCAAACCACGCCGGCCGAGGCTGTCGATAAGTGAGCGCAAACCAAACTCCCACCGCGGTGCCAGGTCGCTGGTGGTCACACGGTTACACAGGTTACCCAGCAGTGAGTTACTGATGCTCACTACATCGCCTGGCTTATGGGTAAAGCCGTTGCCGGGCTGGTCGCGATCCTGATTGGGGGCGAACAGAGTACCGAGAAACAGTACCAATCCGTCCGGGTACTGATGATTCTCGTTGATGGTTTGCTGCACCAGGTCCTGCGGGTCGCGGCTGATCTTGCGCATGGAGCTGCGGCCGCAGAGAACGAAACCATCCTCCCCTTCAACCCTGAGATCCACCTCCGCGCTGCGTACATCGTCCAGGCAGAAGCTTTCATCGAACAAGCGCAGCAGAGGGCCTAACGCGGTGGACGCGTTGTTATCCTTCGCCTTTGACAACAGCAAGGCGCTACGGCCTTCGAAGTCGCGCAGGTTTACGTCATTACCAAGCATGGCGCCCTTTATAAGGCCATCGCTCGACACTGCCAGCACCACTTCCGGCTCAGGGTTATTCCAGCTCGACTTGGGATGTATACCAATGTCAGCCCCGTAACCCACCGCCGACAGCGGCTGGGCTTTGGTGAACACCTCGGCGTCCGGGCCAATGCCGACTTCCAGGTACTGGGACCACAACCCCTGCTCTACCAGCACCTTGCGCAGCGCTTCAGCCTGGGCTGATCCCGGTACGATCTGTGACAGGTCTGCGCCGATGCGGCTGACCAGTGAGTGACGCACAGCATCGGCTTTGGCGGGGTCGCCCTTGGCCTGTTCTTCCACCACACGTTCCAGCAGGCTGGTGGCAAAGGTCACACCGGCAGCCTTCACTGCCTGCAAGTCGATGGGTGCCAGCAGCCATGGCTGGCGCGGATCACGCTGAGTCGGATCGCTATTGTCCAGCAACGCTGACAGCTCGATCAGTGGCTCGTCCAGCGGCAGGGTATGCAGGTAAGCCACAGGGTCGGCCACTTCCAACAGGGCCGAAACGGTCGCTGCATGAGCGCTGATATCGTGTACAGCGCCGTGCTTCACAAAGACCACCGCCGGGCCCAGATCCGGCAGCCATACCCGCCCTACCCAACTTCCAGCGTCGAACACGCTGGTGTCGTGGCTTAACTTCAGCGAAGGGTTGGTGTTCAATCGATCAGTCATAGGTGTACCTTTACTGTCATTTATTGGGATCAGCTCAAGGCTGCAGTGCTGGGGATGCCGTCGATCAAACGTTGAATACCCAGTGGGTTGGCATTCTGCAAAGCCGCTGGCAGCAAGGCATCGGGGACGTTTTGATAGCAAACCGGACGCAGAAAGCGGTCAATGGCCAGCGTGCCGACGGAGGTGCCGCGCGCATCGGAGGTGGCCGGATATGGACCGCCATGGACCATCGCATCGCTCACCTCGACACCCGTCGGGTAGCCGTTGAGCAACACGCGACCGACCTTCACTTCCAGCGCGGCGAACAGGTGGCCGAAGGCACTCAGGTCGTCGCTGTCGGCCAGCAAGGTGGCGGTGAGCTGGCCGTGCAAGGCATCGACAGCACGCAGCAGTTCGGCTTCATCGGCAACCTGCACGACCACAGTGCAAGGGCCGAAGACTTCCTCCTGCAACAGTTCATCCTGGGTCAACAACAGGCTGACATCGGCCTCGAACAACTGTGGCTGCGCCTGTGTGCCATGTTGCGCAGCACCACCCAGATGCTTAATGCCAGGATGTGCCTGCAACGCCCGCAAGCCTTTTTTGTAGCTGTTTAGCGTGCCAGGGTTGAGCATGGTCTGGGCCGCCTGCTCGGCCATATTTCCGGACAACTGTTCGATAAAAGCGCTGAAGGCCGCCGAGCGAATCCCCAGCACCAGGCCAGGGTTGGTACAGAACTGGCCACACCCCTGAACAACCGAGGCCGTGAGTTCCCTGGCCATTTGCGAACCACGATTGGCCAAGGCTTGCGGCAGTACCAGCACCGGGTTAATGCTCGACATCTCGGCAAACACCGGAATCGGCTGTGGGCGAGCGGCGGCCATGTCGCACAGGGCCCGGCCACCGTGCAGCGAACCGGTAAAGCCCACGGCCTGGATGCCTGGGTGCTTGACCAACGCCTCGCCGACGCCGCTGCCAAAGATCATGTTGAAGACACCGGCTGGCATGCCGGTACGCTCGGCGGCGCGGATCAATGCTTCGGCCACCCGCTCGGCCGTGGCCATATGACCGCTGTGGGCCTTGAATACCACCGGGCAGCCAGCAGCCAGTGCAGCGGCGGTATCACCACCGGCCGTCGAAAACGCCAACGGGAAATTACTGGCACCGAACACCGCCACCGGACCGACCCCGATGCGGTATTGACGCAGGTCCGGGCGCGGTAGCGGTGTGCGTGCCGGCAAAGCCTGGTCGATACGGGCACCGTAGAAATCACCGCGACGCAGTACGCGGGCAAACAGGCGCATCTGGCCACTGGTACGCCCGCGCTCACCAAGAATGCGCGCACTGGGCAGCGCCGTTTCCTGACAAGTCAAGGTGACGAAGTCATCGCCGAGGCTGTCCAGCTCGTCGGCAATGGCTTCCAGAAACTCGGCCCGACGGGTCGCCGGCAGGTTGCGATACAGCGCGAATGCCGCGCTCGCAGCCGTCACGGCAGCATCGACTTCGCCCAGTGTGGCTTGGTAAAAAGCGCCAGGCAGGCGCTCGCCAGTATGCGCATTGATGCTGTAGACCAGGGTCTGGCCTTGAGCACTGCGCTGGCCGGCAATGAAGTTGGATCCGCTAAGGTGCATGAGTAAATACCTCGATATTCAGGAGTGGGCTGTCAGTCAGGTCACTGCGCCAATCTGCCAGGGCACGAACTCGTTCTGCCCATAGCCGTGCTGTTCACTTTTGCTGCGCGCGCCGGACGCTATGCGCAGCATCTGTTCGAAGATGTACGCACCGCGCTCTTCGATACTGGTCGAGCCATCGGCGATACCGCCGCAGTTGACGTCCATGTCCTCCTCCTGGTGTTCGAACACCCGGTTGTTGGTCGCCAGCTTGATGGAGGGCGCCGGCGCACAGCCATAGGCCGAGCCGCGACCGGTGGTGAAGGCAATCAGGTTGGCGCCGCCTGCCACCTGGCCGGTGGCCGACACAGGGTCGTAGCCCGGTGTGTCCATGAACACCAGGCCTTGAGCCCGGACCGCTTCGGCGTACTGGTAGACATCGACGAGGTTGCTGGAGCCGGCCTTGGCCACTGCGCCCAGCGACTTTTCAAGGATCGTGGTGAGGCCGCCGGCCTTGTTGCCGGCCGAGGGATTGTTGTTCAGTTCGGCATTCATGCGCTGGCAGTAGTCTTCCCACCAGTGAATGCGGGCGATCAGCTTTTCGCCGACCTCACGGCTCACCGCACGACGCGTCAGCAGGTGCTCGGCACCATAGATTTCAGGTGTCTCCGACAGAATCGCGGTGCCCCCGGCCGCCACGAGGCGGTCGACGGCGTTACCCAATGCCGGGTTGGCAGTGATGCCCGAGTAACCATCGGAACCGCCACATTGCAGGCCGACAACCAGGTGGCGAGCACTGACTGGCTCACGTTCGACCTGATTGGCCTCTGCCAGTAGAGCCTTGACCTGCTCGATGCCGGCCGCAATGGTCTTCGACGTACCGCCTGTGCCTTGAATCGTGAAGGTGCGTAACTGCGCCCCCGCCGTCAGCCCCTGAGTCTCGAGCAGGCTGTCGATCTGGTTGGTTTCACACCCCAGGCCAATGATCAGCACCGCAGCGAAGTTGGGGTGTACGGCATATCCTCCCAAGGTCCGGCGCAACAGGCCCAGGGCCTCGCCGGAGGGGTCCACCGCGCAACCGGCGCCATGGGTCAATGCCACCACACCGTCGATGTTTGGATAGTCGGCTAATGCGTCGGGATGAATATCACGGCGAAAATGGTCGGCAACGGCACGGGCCACGGTCGCCGAACAATTCACCGAGGTGAGGATGCCAATATAGTTGCGCGTGGCAACCCGCCCATCGGCTCGCACGATGCCCTGGAACACCGCCTCGGCGCGCGGCGTGCTGCGGGTATCGACGCCAAAGGCGTAGTCGCGGGAAAAATCACCCATCTGTACATTGTGGACATGCACGTGGTCACCGGCCTCGATGAGCTGCGAAGCAAAACCGATGATCTGTCCATAGCGGCGCAAGGGCTGTCCGTGCTCAACTCGCTCCGTGGCGATTTTATGGCCTGAGGGAATCGACTGGCGCACGGTAATCGCCTCGGCTTCCAGGTGCAGCCCTTGCTGCAGGGCCTGGCGGGCGATAAGAACGTTGTCCAGCGGGTTGAGGCGGATAACGGCAGGGTCGCCGGATTTGGCAATCAGTTGCATAGGACCTCTCAGGGCGGTGCGGCTGACTTATTGTTATTGGGTTGCCCGTATAGCATCAGGCTAATTCAGATCTACTGTAAGAACTCTCAGGCAACTTTCCCAATGATATAATTTGATCGTGCGATAACGTTATTTCATTAAAATGAGAATCAAAAAGTGCGCGCATGACGTTTCAAATCGTTGCCCTATAAAAACAGGCACGGATATTTAAATTTCTACGCGACACAATTAACACGCCGTCATCAATACGGCATTATTTGAAGGCAACCGCTTATTTGCCTCCTGTTCCAATTATCGCCGAACTGACAGGCTCTGTTCTTCACGCCGAATCCAGACACCTTCCAGCAAAATATCAACGAACGTTCGAGCCGAAGCGCTCAGTGGTTCATCCTTGCGCGTGACCACGCCATACTCCAGCGCCGGAAGATACAAGGGACTGCGCAAAGCCTTGAGTTGGCCGCTGGCCAGTTGGCTGGCGACCATCGAACACGGCAACATGGCGATCATCGGCGCCGATTGCAGCAGTTGCAAAAACATCGGCATCGAGATGGTTTCTACACTGTCGGCGGGCGTGGCAATCCCGGCCACCCGGAATGCCTGTTCCAGACGGTCACGGATCGGCGTGCCCACCGGGTACAGTACCCACGGCCAATCGCCCAACGCCGACAATGGCGTGCTGGCCAGTTGGTTCAGAGGATGCTCGCTATTGACCACCAGGCTGAAAGGCTCAGGCTCAAGTGGCTGGTAGTTGAACATCTGGCCGAAGCGTTCTTCAGTGAATCGCCCAATCATGATGTCGAGCCTGTTCTGCTCCAGCATGGTCAGCAGATGATCGCTGGAGTGCTCCATCACCTCGATCGACAACAATGGACTGCGGGCCTTGATGGTGGCAATGGCCTGCGGCAGTACCCATGCAGTAGCAGCAAAAATTCCGCCGACACGTATAGAGCCGTGCCCGCCTTTGCGCAGGCGATTGACCTGATCAACGAACTGTTGCGAGTCTGCCAGCACACGCTGGGCGTAACGCACCACATAGTCGCCCAGCTCGGTGGGCGCCATACTGCGCGTCAGGCGCTCGAACAGAGCGAATCCGAACAGATCCTCGAGGTCTCGCAGCATCTTGCTCAACGCTGGCTGGCTGAGGTTCATGCACGCCGCCGCGGTGTGCATGTTTCGAGTGCGCGCCAGGGTGTCGATCAACACCAGATGCTTATAGCGAATCCCGTTGCAAAAGTTGGAATGGATAATGTCCAGTGTCATCGGCAACAGGCCTCAGGCAGATGGAAAACTGCAGTATCACCGCAGGCCAGTACTCATCAACCCGCGCACTCCGGTGTCTTGCATCGGGTATATTCCAGCTGGTAAAGCGTGGCACTGAGCGGCTGCGCAGGGTTGTCCAGCAGGGTGCCAAGCTCGGCCACCAGTTGCTCTCTGGCATGGGTAACATAGTCGGCGGCGCAGCCTTCGATCATGATGACCCAGGACGGAATTTCAGTACCCTCCGATCGGGCCTTTTTCTCTGCGGTTTCAACCTTGCTGACGGCTTCATCGGCTGTGCCGAAATGCACGCCGGTGATCCCCTGGGCATCCGCCAGCGGCGGTAGAACCCGATCACGCAACGCTTGCAGAACGTCCGTGTAGCGCTCGGCGGCGACATCGAAACGGACAGTCAACAGATAAGCACCATGACCCACGCCGGCGGTATAGTGCACGTCGCAAATCGACCGGGCGACATTGCGGTAGGACTGCACGACTTTCTGCGTCCATACCGTCGGCGCATTAAGACGATTCAGATAATCGGCGCCCCCTAACACCTGCACGGAGTCGGCCTCGTACAGGTTGAAGTAGAGAGGTCCTGCATCCAGCGCAATGTATCGCCGTCCGCGCTGGAAGCCCGGGATCCCCAGGCGTTCGGGCATGTGTTCACGGTTATGCCACTCATAGAACTCATCCCGCGCTTCGGGGAGAAGGTCATGCCAGATTGCAACGACACCCGTTCCTGCAAAACTCATAGGTTCTTCCTCCAGTAGGCATCAATCAACGTTAGGGTAACGACCGACAGCCCAGGCTGCGCCCATTTCCGAGACATAGGGCACGACCGTCTGAGACTGCTCGCCCAGACCTTGCCCCCCAACGCGCATGACGTCGCCAGCCTTGAGAAATACATGCGGCTTCTGGCCCAACCCGACGCCCGGCGGCGTTCCGGTAATGATCACGTCGCCCGGCATCAGCGGCATGAAACGGCTCAGGTAGGAGACGATGTGCGCCACGCTGAAAATCATTGTCCGGGTGTTACCGTTCTGGAAACGCTTGCCGTTCACTTCGAGCCAGAGGTCGAGATTCTGCGGGTCGGCGATTTCATCGCGGGTCACCAGCCAAGGGCCCAGCGGTGCAAAGGAAAAGCTGCTTTTACCCTTGGTCCACTGGCCTTCGTATTCAAGCTGATAGGCCCTTTCAGAGACATCGTTGGCCAGGCAATAACCGGCAACGTGATCCAACGCCTTGCTTTGTTCGATATGCCAGGCAGGTGAACCGATGACGATCGCCAGTTCGACTTCCCAATCGAGTTTCTTCGCATCGCCCGGCAGAATCACAGGGTCGTTGGCACCGCTGATAGACCCGGTGTGCTTGTTGAACACGACCGGCTGGCTCGGTATGGGCGTGTTGGTTTCAGCGGCGTGATCAGAATAGTTGAGACCGATACAGATCAGGTTCGGAACGCTGCCCACGCACGGCCCCAGGCGTGTTCCAGCGGGCACCCGTGGCAGGCGCTCAATATCGACGCCGCGCAATTTCTCGAGACTCGAAGGCGACAGCGCCGCCGCATCAATATCATCGACGATGCCAGAAAGGTCCCTGACTTGTCCTTCAGCATCCAGAATTCCAGGCAGCTCTTGTCCTGGCAGACCAAAACGAACCAAACGCATACGTTACTCCTCAAGCGTTGAGAAAAAGACCGGCAGAGATCCTGCCTCGCCAAACTGAATGTTCAGCGGCTGGTGAATGGGAACTTCTAAAACACCTGCATACGAGCCCGTGATCACAACCTGACCTGTGCGCAGATCGATGCCACGTGCAGAAAGAAAATTGGCGAGCCAGACGATTGGCGATACAGGGTCATGATCCGGATGAGCCCCGCAAATGCTCACAGGCTCGACACCGGGGTAACTCAGGGTTACATCGAGGTGAAGGGGAAGATTTCGTGCGTCCAGCGAAATCGCTTGAGGCCCCAATACAAGACCGTGATTGAAAAGCCCGTCGGCCAGAAGCTGCTCGAAGTTCACCTTGTGCGGATCGGCATATCGGCAATCGATTACCTCCAGTGAAAGGTGTACCTGACTGATCGAGCGAAGGATGTCGTCGGCCGTGTAAGGCGTCGAACGGGCCGGCAGGTCAGCCCCTAGGACGCAGGCAAGCTCGGGTTCGATTCGCACGGTAGAGGTTGCGAAGTCCAAGGGGTATCGGGGGGTGCGCACAATGCTGTCGGTATATATAGGTGCGACTATCCATTTGCCTGGCTTGGGCATGGCGCATTTCCAGCCGCCCACTGTCTTGCCGGCCAGAACGCCGACCTGTTGCTGTATTTCAAAGCCTTGCTCCAGGCCCAATAACACCTCGTCACAGGGCAGAGCCTCCAGGCGGCGGCCCGTTCGACGCGCGCGCACGAGTTCAGTAGCGGCTTGCACAATGGCTGATTGAGTCTGATGCATGGCATTTACCCCTGCACGCTGGCTTGTCGAGGCCAAACCGTGCCGAGCTTATTCGCCGCATCGTCGAGCAGTGCGTGCAAATCGGCGTAACGGTCCGGATGCATGCGCATGACCGGTCCGGCAATGCTCATGGTGCCGACCACGGCGCCAGACGAGATCAATTTCACCGGCACCGCAATTGCCCAGACCCCAGCCTCGGCTTCTTCCACGACCAGTCCGTAACCACGTTCTCTGGTCGCCGCCAGTTCAGTCAGCAAGCGTTCGATGGTTGTGATAGCCCTTGGGCCTTTACCGACACCCTGGTCTTTACCGAGGCCATTGCGTATAGCAATCTCGACGGCTTGCTCATCAGGCATCGAGGCAAGCCAGGCTTTGCCGTTGGCAGTGGTGTAGAGATTGATGGGCTGATCCATGGCTGGCGAATACATCAACCCTGGCGCAGCGCCCTGGGCCGAGGCGAGCCATGAAAGACCGCTCTCACAGACGACCGTCAGTCGTACCAGCTCGTGGGAGATGGACGCTACGTTTTCAATGATGGGCTGAACCAGCTCGGGCAAACCGATACCATTGAGATAGCTTTGCCCCAGAAGCGCCAGCTTGAGTGTCAGGCGGTACTGGGAAGTCGCTTCATCCTGCTCGGCCCACCCTTGCTCTACCAATTGAGCTAGCACACGGTGGGCGGGTCCTTTCTCCATACCCAGCTCAGCCGCGATATCGGACATTCGCATCCAGCGGGCTTCACGGGCCAGCAGCTCGATGGCCTCCAGGCAGCGGTCAACAGCACCTTTAACGACTCTCATGGGATTTTTCTCGACTGTTAATCAGTAGCGATAGATTCTGGTTACTCGGTTCTATCTGGAACGTGGTTCCAATAGTAGGCACTCCAGGATCGACAAGTCAACGCAGAGGCCTGCAAAAAATGCCTCGAGCATTACGAGCGGTTTCAACACCTTTATTCATGGGTTGCTCTCCACTCTCCGAGTGATCTCACCCCCGTTATATCGCTTGACAAGGCGCCAATCCAGGGAACAACATTACAAATGGAACATCGTTACAATAACAAAATCACGATATTGGAGACTTCACATGAGTCAAAGCACCCATGGCGATCCACATCTCAAGCGTCAGTCAAAGAAGGCCGCAGCAAGCGGCTGGATCGGCTCGGCGTTGGAGTACTACGACTTTTTCATCTATGCCACCGCAGCGGCCTTGCTTTTCCCGCAGCTGTTTTTCCCGACAGACAATCCAACCGTGGGAATCATCGTTTCACTGGCAAGCTTCGGCGTCGGATACATCGCTCGTCCAATCGGCGCCGTGGTGTTGGGGCACCTGGGCGACCGGCATGGACGCAAGACCGTACTGGTCTATTGCATGTTCTTGATGGGGTTCTCAACGGTGTGCATCGGCCTGCTGCCGACCTATGCACAGATCGGTGTCTGGGCGCCTGCCCTGTTGATCTTCTTGCGCCTGATTCAAGGCTTTGCTGTAGCGGGAGAGGTCTCGTGTGCAAGCTCCATGACGCTGGAACACGCGCCTGACGGGCGTAGAGGTTATTTCGCAAGCTTTACGCTTCAAGGCGTACAAGCCGGACAACTTCTGGCGGCTGCGGTTTTCCTACCGCTAGCCCAGTTCATGCCCGCTGATCAGTTTGCTGCCTGGGGCTGGCGAATTCCATTTCTGCTCAGCGCCCTGGTGCTTGTCGCCGGGTGGATTATCCGTCGTGAAGTCCATGAAGCTCCAGTATTCACTGAGGCGCAGTCCCAAACCGTGACCCACAAACTACCTATGGTTGAAGTGCTCACGCAGAACTGGCGCGATGTGCTACGCGTGATTGGTATGGCGCTCTCTGCAGTGCTTGCCATCGTCGCCTCCGTCTTCGGAGCAACTTATGCAGTGCAGCCCGCCTACGGCATTGGCTTCCCTTCTGGGGTGTTCATGTGGATACCGGTGTTGGGCAACTTGTGCGCCGTCATACTGATCCCCTTTGTCGGCAAGCTGTCTGACAGGATTGGCCGTCGACCTCCGGTTATTGTGGGTGTTCTTTGCGGTGGGCTTTTGTCGTTTGCCTACCTCTATGCGATCAGCATTCACAACCTGTGGCTTTCGCTGATCCTCTCGCTGTTGATGTGGGGCGTGGCTTACCAAGGCTTTAATGGGGTATTCCCAAGCCTGTTTCCAGAGCTGTTCCGTACACGCGTGCGTGTGACCGGGATGGCGATTGGTCAGAATATCGGCGTGGCCTGCACAGCGTTTCTGCCGGCGCTTTTCGTATCGATTGCGCCTCCAGGGACCGAGAATATTCCTCTGAAAATCGGCGCACTGACGTTTGGTATCTGCCTCATCTCTGCGGTCGCTGCTATTACTACCCGCGAAACATACCGTATTCGCCTGAAGGACCTTGGTGATCCAAATGCGGTCCCGATGTCGAAAGAGGAATACGAGCGGGTCCAGAAACAATCCATGGCCAAGCCGCAAGTCAATGCCGTCCAATCAGGGTCAGCGACACACTCCTGAAACCTGTCCTGTCAACACCACTTCGCTGTTCGGTTGATCTGAACAGCGACTTTTCTGTATGGGTTCATATGCATCCACGTATTACAGGCAGCACACGTATTTATGGATTGATTGGTGATCCCATCAAGAGCGCCAAGTCCCCAATGTTGCTGAACCGGCTATTTGCCGAAGCACAGTCTGACGCCGTTTGTATTGCATTGCAGGTAGGCACAGGCGGCCTGGCTGACTTTGTCAGAGGCATGCGAGCGGTAGGCAACCTGGCTGGCCTCCTGGTCACCATGCCGCACAAGCAGAGCATGCTCGACATCGTCGACGTGCTTCACCCTACCGCACGCCAGGTCGGCGCCATCAACGTCGTGCGCTGTGAACGTGACGGGCGCTGGGTGGGTGCCGTGTTCGACGGATCCGGCTGCGTGCAGGGTATGCAGCGGCATGGCGTCACGCTGCTCGGGAAATCCGTTCTGCTTGTCGGTGCGGGCGGCTCAGGCAGGGCAATTGCGTTTGCCGTGGCCGCTGCTGGCGCCCGATCACTGACCATTTCAGACCTGGATCCGCGCCGCGCTCTGGAGCTTGCGCAGCAAGTCGCCAAAGAAGGTCCGTGCACGGCGTATGCAGGCCTGGCAGACCCTGCCGGTCACGACATCGTGATCAATGCCACCCCACTCGGCATGAACCCTGACGACCCGATGCCGCTAGACGCACAGCGGTTGGACCCGGCGACGGTGGTGGTCGATATCATCACCCGGTCCGAGCCGACTGCCTTGCTGCTCGAAGCGCAGTCGCGAGGCTGCCAGACCCTTGATGGCCAACCTATGCACCTGGGCCAGGCCCTGCTGGCATTAAGCTTTCTGGGTTTCGAAGATATCGAGCGTCGCTATTGGGCCGGATTGTAAGCATCGCGTGCAACCTGACCCGCTTAAACCCCGCCCCACCCCCTCAAAACGGCCAACGATGTGCACTGCCCTGCCAGTGCACATCCCCTTGCACCTGTTGAAGTTGCTGCTCAGTGTGAGCGCTCTCTGGCTCCGCCAACAAAACGGAATCCACTTCCGTTCGAAACTGGCTCATGCTAGCCTGCTAAGCAATCCCATGGGGACCGGCAAGTTCTTCACACACTGTTTATAAGGAATGAATGCTTGAAAGTCGTTCTTCTGGAAGTAAGCCACTGGCACACCCCTCTCTATCTTGATGCCCTTGAGCGTCTGCCTGATGTGACCGTCACGGCGGTATCCGACGCCACAGGGTCGCGCGGCCCTGCCCTCGCCCAACGCTTCGGAGCACAACTCTACGATCACTGGAAAACCCTGCTGGATAATCAGGAAGCGGATTTTGTATTCGCCTTCGGTCCGCACGATGAGCTGCATGCCATAGGCAAGGCATTGATCGAGCGCAATATTCCCTTCGCCATGGAGAAGCCCTGCGGGCTCAACCCGCACGAAGTCCAGGATCTGCAACGACGCGCCGAAGCTGCAGGCCTGTTCGTGGCGGTGCCGCTGGTCTGGAGGCACAGTGAGTTACTGAGCAGCCTCAAACAAGCGGCGCTACAAAGTGAAGCCAAATGGAGAACCCAGTCGTTTCGCTTCAACGCCGGGCCGCCCGGACGCTACCTGACCAACAACTGTTCCTGGATGCTTGAACCGAAACGCTCGGGTGGCGGCTGCACGATCAACCTGGCCGCTCACTTCATCGATCTGGTTCAGGAAATCTCCGGAGAACGCATTCGCAGCGTGTCCGCGGTGATGCACCGCGACCCGCAGCTGACCGCCGTAGAGATCGGCTCGATGATGACTCTCGTGACCGAGAGCGGCTGCATCTGCACGATCGAAACTGGTTACAATTACCCGGCAAATACACCCGAGCAACGGGAGTACTCATTTTCATTGTCGACCGATCAGTTCTACGTGCGCTCAACCCCGGATGGCCTGCGTTTGATCGACACCACCGGACAGGCCAGCGACCTTCACATGAGCCTGAACTCGGACGTGTACTACGACACCTTCGTTACCGACGTCCTCGCCCCTGATCGTGAGACGACTTACACAGGCGCCGGAATTGCCACGATGCACCGAGTCATGAGCGTCATCGAGGCGGCCTACGAGTCAGATCGTCTTGGCGGCATACCCATCACGCTCTAGCATTTGTGGCGCAAGGATGGCTGGCTACGGCCAGCAACAAAGAGGATTGGAAAAATTGTCACATATCGGCCGCTACTTCAACACACTGGAACTGCTGCTCTCGCACCCAGGCGGTCTCGCTCTGTCTGAAATCAGCGACCAGACCCAAGTCCCGATGGCCACGGCTCACCGCATATTGAGTGCATTGCGTGAAAGGGGCTATGTGTGCCAGAACGAGCACGATCATTACCGCCTGACACTGATGATCCCCAGCATGGGGGTGAACTACATCACTGAAACGGGCTTCGCCGGTATCATGCAACCGTTGCTTGACGATCTGTCCACTGAAACCGGTGAGCACGTTCGTTTGGCGGCGGTTGCAGAGGATCATCTGACCTGGGTACTGCAAGCCACGAAAAACACCAAAGGCCTGCAGTACCGACGCGCCCTGGACGAAAAAATCATTCCCCATACCACTGCGGCGGGCAAGGCATGGCTTGCCACCATGCGCGATGAACGTGCCATGCGCATTCTCGCCGCCTGGGATATCGAAAACACCCGGGACTACGCAGGCCCCAATGCGCGCGTTTCGATTCGCGACATCTTCGATGACATCGCCCTGATCCGCAAAGAGGGCCACGCGGTCGTTCGCGAAGAAGGTGAAGTGGGCGTGTGTGTCGTGGCGGTGGCCGTATTCGATCCCTCACGACCAGACAACTCGACCCCGGTCGCCACCCTGAGCATCGCCGGCCCCATCGCACGCATGCGAGAGGAAACTCTGGGTGCTCATATCGAACGCCTGAAGCGCTCGGCCATCAAGGTGGGCGAGCACTGGTCGTTATGGACGGCATTGACATCCTCCCCGGCCTGAAGGCCGGAGATTCCTACGGCGCTCAGGCGCGGCATCGAGCCGCCCCCGAGTCGCTTCGGTGGGTTCCTGCTGCTGGCGCCATGACCTCTGCGCTCACTTCACAGGCTAACCGGGCGTGTCCCGCCCTTAGTACATTGATCGCCCCGACCACATCGGCGTTGCCTTCAAAACCACATCCCACGCACCTGAACAGCGCTTGCGTCTGGCGGTTGGCCGCCGACACATGGCCGCAACAAGGGCACGTGCGGCTGGTATTCTGCGGCGGCACGGCAATCAGCCAGCCGCCGCGCCACGCCAGCTTGTAGTCCAGTTGGCGGCGGAACTCGAACCAGCCCTGATCGAGGATGGACCTGTTCAGGCCAGACTTGGCCCGAACGTTTCTTCCCGGTGCCTCGGCCGTGCCTGCCGCCGACCTGGACATATTGCGTACCTGCAAGTCCTCGATACACACCATCGCGTGGTTTTGGCTGATCGTGGTGGAGCACTTGTGCAGGTAGTCGCGGCGGGCATTGCCGATGCGCGAGTGAATGCGCTGGACGCGGGCTTTCGCCTTGTTCCAGTTGCGGCTGAATCTGACCTTGCGGCTCATCGCCTGCTGCGCTTTGCACAGCGCGGTTTCATGGCGTTTGAAGCTGTTCAGGGGTGCGTAGAAGGAGCCATCCGAAAGCGTGGCGAACCGGGCAATGCCCATGTCGATGCCAACTGCCGCCCCCTGCGCCGTGGGCTGCTCATCGACCTCGCGTTCGGTCTGGATACTCACGAACCACTTGCCACACGACTGGCTCACGGTGATGTTCTTCACCGTGCCAG